>JALVFC010000377.1 GCA_027030285.1 Thiotrichaceae bacterium
AGACCAGTCTGTCTTTCATGGCAAATGCTTCTTTTAGAGCACCTTCAACATCGCCAGGTTTCTCAATACGCATACCAACATGCCCATAAGCTTCAGCCAGCTTAACAAAATCCGGCAAGGCATCCATATAAGACATGGCATAACGCCTCTGATAGAAAAACTCCTGCCACTGACGCACCATACCCAGAAAACCATTATTCAGGTTGATAATTTTAAGTGGCAACTGATACTGCTGGCAGGTAGCAAGCTCCTGAATACACATCTGGATACTTCCATCACCAGTAATACAGGCGACTGTTTCATCGGGATGAGCAAGCTGTACGCCCAATGCCGCAGGCAAGCCAAAACCCATGGTGCCAAGACCACCGGAGTTAATCCAGCGATTGGGTTTGTCAAACTTGTAATATTGTGCAGCCCACATCTGATGCTGTCCCACATCAGAGGTGACAAATGCATCACCCCCAGTAACCTCCCAGAGTTTCTGAACAACAAATTGCGCCTTGATTTCACTATCATCCTGGGTAAATTTGAGACAATCCTCGGATTGCCATTCAGCAATTTGCTGCCACCAGTCAGTCAAAGCCTGCTGGTCCGGTTGTTCGCCTCTATCAGCCCTGCGTTTGATTTCCCTGGTTAGATCAGGCAACACATTTTTCACCTCACCCACAATCGGCACATCGACAGATACATTTTTGGATATAGAGGCAGGATCAATATCAACATGCACAATCTTCGCGTCTGGGCAAAACTTCTCCACATCACCCGTAACGCGATCATCAAAACGTGCGCCAATAGCAAGGATCAAATCCGCCTTGTGCATCGCCATATTGGCTTCATACGTGCCATGCATGCCGAGCATGCCAATAAATTGTTTATCAGTTGCCGGATAAGCACCCAGCCCCATCAGGGTATTGGTAATCGGGAAACCAAGTTGTTGAGTGAATTCTGTCAACTCATTTGAAGCGCCGGAAAGAATAACCCCACCACCAGAATAGATAATGGGTTTCTTTGCCTCCATAATGAGATTAACCGCGTTTTTGATCTGCCTGGGGTGACCTTTAACGGTTGGATTATAGGTGCGCATGCTAACGCTTTCAGGATAGACAAAGTCGGCTTTATCGCGGGTTACATCCTTCGGGATATCTATCAATACCGGCCCAGGTCTGCCTGTGGTGGCGAGATAGAATGCTTTTTTGATGGTGCTAGCAAGATCTTCTACCTTTGTCACCAGAAAGTTATGTTTTACGCAGGGACGGGTAATTCCCACGATATCAACTTCCTGGAAAGCATCATTACCAATCAGCTCACGATTAACCTGACCTGTAAATACAACAAGTGGCACAGAATCCATATACGCATCAGCAATACCCGTAACTGCATTGGTAGCACCAGGGCCAGAGGTGACAATAACCACACCTGGCTTATTGGTAGATTTGGCATAGCCTTCAGCAGCATGTACCGCGCCCTGTTCATGGCGAGTTAAAATGTGATGAACTGAACCACCAGAATCTTCTGACTTGTATAGCTCATCATACAAAAAAAGAACAGCACCACCTGGATAACCAAAGATGGTGTCAACATTTTCAGCTTTCAGACATTCAACAAATATCTCAGCGCCGCTTAATTTCACTTTGCTAACTCCCTGTTAGACTGGATGGTGACGGAACTCCGCATGATATAACGAAAAGCAAGGAAAATCATACAAAATTTTGGAGATTTTAGAGATATAGAAATGATATGTTTTTGTACACTCAAGTGGTAATCAACAGCATACACATTTACACTACGCCTTTTTTGCAAAATCACTCTGATTAATGCGCATCGTAAAAATATTACTGTTAGTCTTGCATATCCTGACTGGTGTATTGCTGACACTGCTGTTAGCCGGACTCTTCAGGCAGTCATCCAAAGACAGGTACTTTAACCAGGCGCGGAAATGGTGGCTGGGGCGGGTGTGTCGTCTGCTTTCTATTCAAATTACTGTAACAGGCAAACCTGCGGATACCACCGTACTGTATGTTGCAAATCATATTTCCTGGCTGGACATTCCGATACTGGCGAGTGTTGTCAACCCTGTTTTCCTTTCCAAGGCAGAGATTCGTGATTGGCCATTGATTGGCTGGCTGGCAGACAAAGCGGGAACATTGTTTATCCACCGTGGTAATCGGGATTCAGCGCTGGCTGTTAATCAAATGATGCAGGAAAGTCTGTCCAGAGGAAAGCAGCAACCCGGAGCAGAGTCACGTT
>JALVFC010000378.1 GCA_027030285.1 Thiotrichaceae bacterium
CTCAGACAGATCTGTACTGAGCGGTTGTGTTTGAATAAACCTGGGTAATGCCATTTTGGGCTGGTAGAGGGTGGCAAAACCGATATAGTAAGCCAATGCACTCAACACGATGCCTGCCACCAGGAACTTGCGTTTAGCCTCCAGATTCGACTCAAAATCAAGGTGCTTTTCTGCCGCTAACCACTCTGTCAGGCTAATGGCGATAATAAGCCAGAGCGCACCCACCAGGCCACCTGCCCAGACATCGCTCACATAATGTACGCCCACCATAATACGGCTCAGGCTGAGTAAGGCGATAACAATTAACGTGAAAAACAGGATCTTTATTCTGTTTTTCCAGTGCGCCATATGTCGCGCTGCGATGTACCCCAGAAAACCATACAATGCAACGGCTATGGTGGCATGACCACTGGGGAATGATCCGCTGTGTTCATACAATACGGCTTCAACGGGTCGTGGTCGGTTAAAGGCTATTTTTCCCAGCATGGTAAAGCCTTCACTGCCGAGGATTGACACCATCAGCGGGATGATCAGCTGCCAGCGCCTGATAACAATAAACAGCAGACTGGCAAAACCCGCGACAGGAATCGCCACTTGCCAGTTTCCCAGTTCCGTTATCCAGATAAAAAGCTGTAGCACATCGGCTTCACGAAACGCCAGCACCAGTTGAGCAACACTCTTGTCCAGTGCAACAATCGGATCTGAAGTAATCAGATCCTCAATGGTGCCGGCAAACAGAATCAGCACATATAGGAAAGCCAGGCTGAGCAGGGTAAGTGTACGTCCTGTAAAGTGGTGTTTATCCAGCCGTTGCTGAATAAAGCGGAGGATACGCGGATGGTGTAATGACCACCGCTGGACTTTTTCATTCTGCATTAGCGCATTGCTTAGGGAATGCCATAATGACACGGCAAACTCAATCACTATGCGACCATGCTTGATCACCTGATGCTGCAATAGCCAGAGCAGGAAGGCAATCAGCATCACCACGAGTACCAGCATCCCCACACGTGATAGCCATGTCTGCGCAAGGCTGAGCGATTGAGCAAACAGGTAGCCTGCACCCAGCCATTCAATGCCCCAGCCAATCGCCCCGAGGATATTCCAGAGCAGGAAAGTATGGCGCGGCATCATGGCGGTTCCGGCAATAAAGGGGACAATTTCTTTAATGGTTGGCACGAAACGCCCTAAAAAAACACTCTTGCCACCGTGTTTTTCAAAAAACTGCTGCGAGGCGGAGAAATGCTCAGGTGTGATAAAAGCCACCCCCTTGTAAACCCACTGCTGCCCAAAATGTCGCCCGAGCCAATAATTCAGATTATCACCTAAAATAGCGCCAGCGATAGCGAAAATCAGCAGATGTCCCCAGTCCAGCTGACCGCCTGTTGAATAGGCTCCAAGGAGTAATAACAGCGTCGAGCCTGGTATGAATAAGCCCAGCAGAAAAGCCGTTTCCAGAAAGGCGGCAAAGAAAGCAATCCAGTAACCCAGGGTTTGAAAATGTTCTAGCGTAGGAGTGATGCTAGAAAAAAATTGTTCGATCATGGTAGCTGGAGTCTAGCATATCTGACGAGTCCCAGAACTATGAGTAAGTAACCTAGAATTCTCAGTTGACCGTTGTGAGTAAATATCATGCTTATGATTTTACAGGAAAATTGCTCCTGTTTAGGCTTCACTCAGTGTATGAGGTCGCTACAGGGTAGATTGTACAGCTGAGCTGGTGCGCCCCCTTCGCCAGCTCACCCTGCGAGTGAATGCTTGCATAGGCTAGTCAGTGATTCAGATAGTATTGAACTGCCTATATATCAACCACAACAGCTACTTTTGCTGATGACCTTTTCTTCCTCAGGCTCACCACAGCAACCACCATCACTAACAGCGTCATCATCCAAAGGTGCTGAACAGACACCTGTTTCAGGCAATACCAGCTGTACTCGTGCCGCGCCTTCTTTGTCGCCGACAATATCTGCAATAATTGAGCGTACCTGTTCATAGCCGGTAATCATCAGGAAGGTAGGCGCACGGCCATAGGATTTCATACCAGCGATATAAAACCCTGCTTCGGGTTGTGCCAGTTCTTTTGCACCATGCGGGCGCACGGTACCACAGGAATGGATGTTGGGATCGATCAGGGGGGCGAGAATCGGTGGGCATTCCGTGGCAGGGTCAAGTTCAAGACGCAACTCACTGACAAAGGAATAATCAGGACGAAAACCGGTTGCTACTACCAGTTCATCAGCCAAA
>JALVFC010000379.1 GCA_027030285.1 Thiotrichaceae bacterium
AAATGCAAATCAGCGCGCATAAACTGACTCGCCCCCCAACGCATAAAGTCCTTCAAGGTTTGAAGGTGTTTGATTTCAGAATTATCAGTATGATCTAACATCACTATCTCGTATTATATGGAAACGCAAATACTCAGCGTGAGAAACAATGGAGCCGGTAAATTATCAATGATCAGGGATGTATTTACAGCCCCCTAATCATCAATAACTTACCGCCTTGCATATAATTTCACTGAATAGTTACATGGAAACTAAACTGGAGAGCCTCAAGCGTACCACGAGTTTGCATAAGGGGGCTCTGATCACCGACTAAAACATAAATAACTACGTTCATGCACACACTAAAAGACACCCTGAAAGCCTACCCCTTCTACCTGCTCCCGCACCATCTGATATCCCGCATCATTTACCGTCTAACCCGTATAGAATCCCCCTGGGTACAACCCGCCATCAAGAAATTCAGCAAAGCATTCAACATCAACCTAAGTGAAGCAAAAATACAAAACCTCAACGAATTCAAAACATTCAACGAATTTTTCACGCGAGAACTGAAACCAGATGCACGCCCCATCGCCCAGGGAGAAAACATACTCAGCTGCCCCGTAGACGGCACTATCAGCCAGGCACAATCCATCACCCAGGGACAAATGATTCAGGCAAAACAACACAGCTACAGCGTACAAGCCCTGCTCGGCGGCGACAATACTCTCAGTACCCCCTTCCAAAACGGCATATTCAGCACCATCTACCTCTCTCCCCGTGACTACCACCGTATCCACATGCCCTGCGATGCCACCCTCACCCACCAGATCTACATCCCCGGCAGGCTATTCAGTGTCGCCCCCTTCACTGTCAACACCATCCCTGGTCTGTTTGCCCGTAACGAAAGAGTAGCTGCCCTGTTCGATACAAAATATGGGCGCATGGCAATGGTGCTGGTCGGAGCCATTAATGTAGCAGCAATAGAAACCGTCTGGGATGGACTGATAACCCCACCTGCCGGAAAGTCCATCCAGACCAAAACCTACCCTCAAGGGCAGGTCAGCCTGAAAAAAGGGGATGAAATGGGTCGATTCAATATGGGCTCAACCATCGTCTGGCTCATGGAAAGCCAGGACTTCAAATGGTGTCATAGTACAATACCTGGTACCCCCACCCGCATGGGCAAGGCCTATATGGAGTATCAACCGAAAAAAAACAAAAAAGCATAGTTTTGGGTAAAGATAGCTGCATGCATTACCGCCAGCACAGGCACTAATTCAACCAATCATAAAATCTACAGCTGGCAAGGTAATGAATGTCTTTTTCTTACTCCTGAGATAACGCCTTGCTGACAATTTCAAAGACATCACTGGAGAGGTTATCTACAGCTTTGATACGTTGCAGTTCTTTTTTCATCTGGTTACCGCGCCCTGCTTCGACTTGACGCCACTTCATTAACGATCTGACAATACGTGATGCCAGTTGTGGATTCTTGCTGTCCAGCTCGATGACCTGGTCGGCGATAAATTGATAGCCTGAGCCATCTTTGGCATGAAAGTTGGGGTAGTTCGCTGCGAATCCACCGATCAGTGAACGGACTTTGTTTGGGTTGGTGTTTATATAAGCTTCATGGGACATTAAACGCTTTACCTGCGCTAATGTATCGGGCTTTTTAGACCCTGCCTGCACACTAAACCAACTATCCATGACCTGCGGATGGTGTTTCCATTTTTTATAGAATGTGTCAATAGCCTGGGCAGATTGTTCACAGTCCATATTGATCAACGAACTAAATGCGCTGATTTCGTCAGTCATATTATTGGCTGTGGTAAATTGCTGGAAGCAAAGCTCGGTAATACCTTCGTCCTTGATACGGCACAAGTATGACAAACACAGGTTTTTCAATCTGCGCTTGCCAATGCTCTTTGGATCAATCCGGTATTCGTTGTCATTGGTTTGTAACGCTGCATAATGCTTTTCCAGATCCAGTCGTAATGCTTTAGCCAGATTATCACACATAAACTCCACGGCAGCATACACGGCTTCGGGGTCAATATTGTTACCAATCTTTTCTGCCAAATTACTGTAACCTGGCAGCATCAGGGCTTCGGCACGCAGGGCTTCATCCAGGATCTCATCGTTTAATACTTTCTGAAAAGCATCCACAAACTCATGAGATAAACCGAGTGTTGTACCACTGCGATACGCATCTACTAAATCCAGCAGGGTATTCATAGCCAGTTCCTGTCCGGCCTGCCAGCGGTTGAAAGCATCGCTGTCATGCGCCATAAGGAAGGTGTAATCTGCTACGCTGTAGGGGTATTGCAGTTTTACCGGAGCGGAAAAGCCTCTAAGCAGAGACGGTACGGGTTGCTCTGGAATGTTAATAAACGTAATGCTGGTTTTTTCATCTGTGAGCTTGATGACTCGACTGCTGCCCTGTGGCTGGTCTTCATTTTCCAGTTGCAGGGGCATGTCTTTACCCTTGCTATCCAGCAGCCCAAGTTCGATGGGAATCAAAAAGGGTTGTTTGCTGTCCGATTCTGGTGTCGGTGGGCAGCTTTGTGCAAAATGCAGAGTACATTTGCCCTGCTCTGCATTGTATTCCATGCTTACCTTTACTTCCGGTGTGCCTGCCTGGTCATACCAGCGTTGCATCTGGCTTAAATCAGTACCGTTGGCATCTGCCATGGCGGTCAGAAAGTCTTCTGTGGTAACCGCCTGACCATCGTGGCGTTCAAAGTAAAGATCCAGCCCTTTTCTGAAGCCTTCTTTACCAAGTAATGTATGATACAAGCGCACCACTTCGGCGCCTTTTTCATATACAGTGACCGTGTAGAAATTGTTAATTTCCATATAGGAGGCAGGTCGGATGGGGTGTGCCATCGGGCTGGCATCCTCGGCAAACTGGTAGGAACGTAACATGCGGACATCTTCGATCCGTTTGACCGGGCGTGAATGCAGGTCTGAGGTGAATTCCTGATCGCGAAATACCGTCAAGCCTTCCTTGAGACTGAGCTGAAACCAGTCCCGGCAGGTGACGCGGTTTCCTGTCCAGTTGTGAAAATATTCATGTCCGATAACGGCTTCAATACTGATAAATTTTCCATCGGTAGCGGTATCGGGACTGGCAAATACCAAGCTAGAATTAAAGATATTCAACCCCTTGTTTTCCATAGCTCCCATATTGAAATCATCCACCGCAACGATCATGTAGATGTCCAGGTCATATTCCAGTCCAAAACGCTGCTCATCCCACAGCATAGCGCGTTTTAATGAGCCCATGGCATGCTCGCAGTAACGAATATTATGTGCTTCGGTATAGATACGCAGTGTGACATCACGACCAGAAGCTGTGGTGAAGTTATCTTCTACATGCTGCAAGTCGCCAGCCACCAGGGCGAACAGATAGGCTGGTTTTTTATAGGGGTCTGTCCAGATAGCGTAATGTTTGCCATCATCCAGATCACCCTGCTCAAGCAGGTTGCCATTGGATAGCAATACCGGATATTTGTTTTTGTCTGCAACGATCCTGGTCGTGAATTGCGTCATGACATCCGGTCGATCCAGATAGTAGGTTATTTTGCGAAATCCCTGAGCTTCACACTGTGTACAGAAGTTTCCACTGGATTGATACAAGCCCTCTAATGAGGTGTTATTTTGTGGGTAGATTCTGACACGGGTTTGCAGCTCAAACTGCTCTGGTAAGTCATTAAGCGTGAGAGAATTGTCATCAAGATGATAGTCTGTTTGTTGCAGCGTTTTTCCATCCAGTTTAATGGACAGCAGCTCAAGCTGTTCACCATCCAGAACCAGGGCAGCGCTGGATAGAGACGGGTTACGCAGGTATTTACCAGTAGCAGTCACTATTGTGGAATCATCTGCGAGTTCAAATTCCAGGTCGAGACTAGCTACCTGCCAGGGTGAGGGAGTGTATTCTTCGAGGTAAATTGTTTTTGCCTGAGCTTCTTTCATTCTTTTTGTTCCTTGATGAGTGCCATTAGTCGTGTTCAATGAAGTATACTTCCATTCATGTTAAATGGCACAGGCATCTCTGATATCTCTACCACATTGCTTTATTTCCGGCTTGAGCGAAACATGCTACAGTTCAAGACATATAACAACTGCTCTAACTGGTGAGGGGAAAACAATGTCACTGCGCCTACACATGCGCCAACACCTGAATAAATCTAGCTACATCCTGTTAATCATTACCTGTCTGCTGATGGGATCATCATTTGCACAAAATTCAAATGAAACCCAGCTCAAAACCAGTAATACTGCTGGCTACATGGGAGTCAGGGTTGATCTGCTGCCTGAGGAGCTAATGGCACATTTACCTGAAGATATACTTATCGGACAGGGTATTATGGTCAGTGGTTTTGCGGATAACTCAACCGCTCCACAACAGGGGTTAAAGAAGTATGACATTATACTGAGCTATGATGGGCATCCTGTCATGCACCCGCGTGAATTTATTACTGCCATCAAAAATGACCGCCCGGGAAGAACTGTAAAATTGCAGATTGTCCGCAAGGGCAAAATCATGAACCTGCCCATAAAGCTGGCTTCACAGCAATATTCACTCACACCGGAACAACTGGATTATCAATATAATATGCAGGTGATGGGCTTCGATGGTCTGAAAATAAAACAGTATTCCGAAGATGATTTTGAAGCTGCTATTCGTTATCTGGCGCCAGATGGTGTGGTGCGTAGCCGTACTTTTGCCGGACCTTATAATAAGGTCTTTCATGAGATCTATGCCGCGCCGGATATTCCTGATATGGCAAAGCAGCATTTAATCAAGGAACTTACGCACCGTAAAAAACAGGAAGAAGGCTGGTTTGGAAAATGGATTCCATTTAATGATGGTAATTTTTCACCCGATAGCATTAAAAACTTTGGCTTATAGCCCCTGACAGGATTTTGGATAGAAACACTATGAAAAAACTTTGCTTCATTTTAGCAAGCTGGCTCATGGCAGGCAGCCTGAATGGGCTGGCTGCTGCCGATACTGATGCCAGCAATCTGTGCACATCCGGGAAGAACCAGTCACCTGTCAATATTGATTCGACAAAAGCAACGACTATTATGAATCGTTTGCGTATGGGGCTTAAATTCAATTACGGCAAGCTGATCCCTGAAGATATTGTCAATACAGGGAACGGTTTGCGCCTGCATGTAGGAGAAGGTGCGAATATCCAGATTGATGGCAAAACCTTTGCACTGAAATATCTGGATTTTCATATGCCCAGCGAGAATACCGTGAATAAGAAACATTTTCCCATGGAAATTGAGTTTTACCATGAAGGCGATGATAAACAGCCAGCGGCTATTGTTTCTATGATGGTCATTCCTGGCAAAGCAGATCGCACGTTACGCAAGTTACTGAAGCAGTTACCAGATAAAAAAGGGGAGGCCAAACCATTGGCAGCCAATACGCTGAAAAGCCTTGAAATGAAAAAGAAGCTGGCAAACTATTACCGCTACTCTGGTTCGGTTACGACAGCCCCCTGTACTGAAGGTGTACGCTGGTTTATTTTAAAACAGCCCTTATCTTTATCTGATGAACAACAACAAGCATTTAAAGCAGCCATTGGCAAAGATAATAACCGCCCGGTGCAACCTTTAAATGCCCGGCAAATACTTGAATAACTGGTGGATAGCATGAACCGTACATCCCTATTTTTGCTGTCAATGGCAATACTCGTAAGCGCGTTACAGGCAAGTGCCGCGAACTTTCCACCCCTGGAATCTGATAACCAGGCAGCCAAACAACAGATAGCGAAACAACAAACACCCCAAATAGCGGGCTATCTGGGTATGGGTGTTGACTATTTACCCGCAACGGTCAGAGCCCACATGCCCGATAGTGTAAAACAGGATCAGGGTGTTATTATTACCCGCTTTGCAGAGGACTCTCCGGCGGCTGATGATGGCGTAAAAAAATATGACGTACTCATTCGATATGAGGGTAAACCCGTCACAAAACCGGATGAGCTGATACAAACCATAAAAAACGGACAACCTGGCAAAGTAGTGAATCTCACCGTAGTACGCCAGGGTGAAATTATTGAAGTGCCCGTAACGCTTGGTAAGCAAATTCCACGCAAGCAGTATTCACAAGCAGCCAAGACAACGCCTACGGGCTATCGGCAACAGCCCCACATGCCCCAAAGACCACCGCTGGTGAATATGGCTCCAAGTAACTGGCTCTCTAATGCGATGCCCAAAATGCCCTCATTAAAACCTTACTCGGCACCACCGCCCGCTTATGTAAATATGCAACGAAAGCCTGTATATCCAACACCACGCCCGATGCTGACTTATCAAAATGGGCGTGTACGCTATACAGGGAAGAGTTACCCCATGTTGAAAAAGATTAAAAAGAAAAAACATGCCTGGGGAGATGAGCGTCATATCTGGCCAGACTTCTATACGAAAAAAACCAATGACATGTGGGACAGCATGATCAATGCACCCTTTGATATGGGACGTATGCCTGGAGGTTGGAGAGCACCTTCATTAAGCTCACCAGACCCGGTTACTATTGGTGATGCGGTTACTAACCAGATTCCTCCCATGATTGAGGAAATGGGGAAAATGACCAACTTCTCAGACAAGTAAATATACACCTGAAGTAGAGTTTGACTTGATGAGACGTAACTACTCAGGGTAATTGCATGTAAAACAGTGAGTTATTGATTATCAGAGCTTCGTCAGCAGGGATGCTGCCGCAGAGCTTACAGGGATGTATTTACAGCGTCCCTAATAATCAACAACTTACCGCCTCCGCTGTTTATCATGCTGAGTAGTTACGATGACACATGCATTGGCGGGGCTATGGAAACTATGGACAACTACAAAGACATTACGAGGACAAATTCATGAAAAAGATAATCACACTAACCACCTTGATAGTGCTATCAACCCCAACCCTTGCTGATTTCAGTTTTGGTGATGGTCCAGGCAAAGGCTTTAGCTTTGGTAATTCCAATAACAAATCCAGCTGGGGAGAAGGCTTTAACTTTGGTAACGGCGGTAAAAGCTTTAACTTTGGCGACGGCTTTAATTTCGGCGATGGCTTCAACATGGGCAATGGTGGCAAGAGCTTTAGCTTTGGTAACGGACGTGGTAAGGGTTTTAACTTCGGCAATGGAGGCAAAGGTTTTAACTTCGGTAATAATAGCGCCCCGGGTTTTGGTAACAGTAACTTCCCCTCCCCTAATAACTGGAACTGGGGAAACAACAGCTGGCCAGGCTTTAACTTTGGTAATGGTTCAAATAATTTCCCGGGCTTTAGCATGCCCTTCTTTAATAATGGCTACCCTGCTTACTATCCAACAGCTCCTGTGTACTATTACCCCGTACCTGCACCGCAAGCTGTGATGCCAATGCAACAAGGACAAGCTGTGCCTATGATGCAGCAACAACCCACACCTTATCCAACCCAACCAATGATGCCCATGCCACAACCCGCAATCGTCCCAGCGATGCCCATGCAAGTACCCACACCACCACAACAACCGAAAAAACCACAACCAGTAGTAGAGCAGCAGCCACAACCCGCAGAACAACAAAATGCCAATGAAGCGGCGAATAAAAGCAAATAGAAATCAATTGAAGCTGTGTAGTAGCTACTCAGTGTAATAAACAGCGAAGGCAGTAAGTTAAGCTAAACCCTTCATCCGGCGCAGGCCGGAATCTATGTATGCAGTGGCACTAAAGCAATGATGAGAATGATACCTGTTGGCTTCTGTGAGTAAACCTTTTTATTGTAAACCTAGCGACAGCCAAAATGTTCTGGCATTAGCAATATCAAGATTGTCAAGCCCCATCGCCAGGCTTAGTTTTTTGCTGCGGTAACCCAGCTCCAGCACTTTCAAGTCTGGCCAGATGGTTGCAGAAACCTGCCCACTCAATAATGCTTTTTCTCCCCCAATTCCCAGAAAACGTCTGTCTGCGAAAAAACGGGACTTCAGATGTATAGCATTCTGACCATCTGCGAGCTGATAGTGAAGTGCAGCCTTGCCTGATAATTTAATCTTTTGTGTATAAACATCTCGGATAGAGTGCGTCCCCTGAATCGCCGGAAGAATTGTCATAAAACCATCACTACCAATGGTTTTTACACTAGAAGTCAGTGTACCAACAGATGCTGGGGCCAATTTCCAGCGGATTCTGCCAGAGATATCTCTCACATTGGCAGACAAAGACAGACGCGGGGTGATATTCCAGTTACCAGTTAAATCCAGAGCGTAACCTCTACCATCCGGGGCTTGAACCGGGCCTCGTCCAAACAACACATCCTCTTCATAGGCATAATCTACATTTACCTGATAATCATAGTCATTATTACTGTTGGCGATGGCACTACCAGTAAGGCTGCCACTTAGCAGGTGACTAGTCTGAAAATAACTGCCCCCCAGCTGTAGCTGGAAGTGTTTTGAGGGTATCCAGTTATAGGCAAGCCTTAATCCCTTTGCCCTGAAGCGTTCAATATTCAAACCAAGCTGATATAGCCTGCCAGGATCAACAGAGTGTGTATTATTTAAACTATTATAGAGATCCGCAGTATCTTTAGAAAACCGATACCGATATTCTTCACGGTACAGCATGGCAGAATGCCAATGACCTTTTTTAATACCTGCCTCAACCCACAGCGAACCGTATTGATCACGCCCACCACTTTTATAGCCACTCTGTGAATTATCAAATGCATTCTTGATACTAACCGGTTCACTGAATAAAAAAATATCCAATTGT
>JALVFC010000380.1 GCA_027030285.1 Thiotrichaceae bacterium
GACGGTCACACGGGTTTGGTTGGATCGGCGATCATGCGTGCACTGGCGCGTGCCGGTTACACAAATATCGTAACGCGATCTCTGGAGGAATTGAATCTCACGGATGCACAGGCGACGGCGAATTTTTTTGCTGAGGAAAAACCGGAATATGTTTTTCTCGCTGCCGCAAAAGTCGGTGGTATTCTTGCCAATAACACCTATCCTGCGGACTTTATTTACCAAAACCTTCAAATTCAGAACAATGTCATTCATAACGCCTACAAAAATGGCGTTAAAAAACTTCTCTTCCTCGGCAGTTCTTGTATTTATCCGCGTGAGTGCCCGCAGCCGATCAAAGAAGAATACCTACTCACAGGACCATTGGAGAAAACCAACGAACCGTACGCCATTGCCAAAATCGCCGGTATTGTGATGTGTCAATCGTACAATCGCCAGCACGGAACAAACTTTATCTCCGTTATGCCAACCAACCTCTATGGTCCGCATGACAATTTTGACCTGACATCATCCCATGTTCTGCCGGCACTTATTCGTCGCTTTCACGAAGCAAAAGAGAATGGCGACAAAGCAGTTACCGTGTGGGGCACCGGCACGCCGCGCAGGGAGTTTCTCTATGTGGACGATCTTGCAGACGCCTGCATCTTCCTCATGAACAAATACATCGGTAATGATCCGATCAACGTTGGTGTCGGTGAAGATCTCTCCATTCGCGAGTTGGCGGAGATGGTGCGCGATGTTGTTGGCTTCAGTGGCGAGATTACCTTTGACACTTCCAAGCCCGATGGCACGCCGCGCAAACTTCTGGATGTTTCACACTTGCGTGATCTTGGCTATCGTGCGCAAACGCCACTGCGTGAAGGTATTCAAAAGACCTATCAGTGGTTTCTCAAAAACATTTAACCTAAGTTAAAATCAAGGATATGGACAAAGAAGAGATTAAAAACTTTTTTAATAGGAATGTCAAGAACCGCATAAAGTGGCGTAAAAGGAATGCGTATTACTGGAATGATATTGTGAGATTTTACAGGTTTACCGTACCGAAGCATGCGAGTGTCTTGGAAGTTGGCTGTGCTGTTGGCGACACATTGGCTTCTATTTCCGCCAAGAAGCGCGTTGGTATTGACTTTAGTGCGGAAATGATAGCACGAGCGAAGAAGCGCCATAAAGGAATTGACTTCCATGTTATGGATGCTGAGGACATTACTCTCAATGAAAAGTTTGACTATATTATTTTGTCAAACAGCATAGGGTACCTCAATGATATTCAGAAAGTTTTTGAACAACTTCACAAGGTGTCACACCGCAGGACGAAGATTGTAATCACATACTACAATTTTTTGTGGCAGCCTATTTTGAGTTTTGCTGAGAAAGTGCACCTGCGGATGAAGCAGCCGGAGCAGAACTGGCTATCAATATACGACATAAGCAATTTGTTGTATCTTGCCGGGCATGAAGTATTTAAATCTGGTCAACGACTACTTATACCTATCAATATCCCTATCCTAGCTCCTCTTATCAATCGTTATGTTGCACCGTTGCCGTTCTTGCGCAACTTGTGCATCACAAACTTTGTTATTGCAAGACCATTCCCAGCAAAATCTGATAAGGAAAACTCTTACACAACATCCATAGTAATCCCGGCACGTAATGAATCTGGCAATATTGAGGATGCTGTCAGGAGGATTCCATCCTTCGGAAAAAGCATAGAAGTTATATTTATTGAAGGCAACTCTACTGATGATACGTGGGAAAAGATACAGGATGTCTGCAACAAGTACAAAGATAGAATGGCAATCAAAATTGCGCAGCAAGATGGCAAAGGTAAAGGCGATGCCGTTCGTAAAGGTTTTTCAATGGCTTCCGGTGATATTCTGATGATTCTTGACGCCGATCTTACCGTTCCTCCGGAGGATTTGCCAAAATTCTATGCTGCAATAGCATCCGGAAAAGGGGAGTTTATCAATGGTAGTCGTCTTGTGTATAATATGGATAAAGATGCGATGCGTTTCCTCAACATCCTCGGCAATAAGTTCTTTAGCGTAATGTTTACGTGGTTGCTTGATCAGCGCTTTAAAGACACGCTTTGTGGAACAAAAGTAATTTTTCGTGACGATTATCAACACCTAATTGAAGGTCGCAAGTTCTTTGGTGACTTTGATCCGTTCGGTGACTTTGATTTGTTGTTTGGTGCATCAAAATTAAATTTAAAGATCGTAGAATTGCCAATACGGTATCGTGAGCGGAAATATGGTGATACCAATATTAGTAGGTTTCGCCATGGTATGGTACTTCTCAGGATGTGTCTGTTTGCGGCAAAGAAAATTAAATTTTTGTAACGTACTTGCTCTATGGGAAGCGCATCAATTTTGGCAAATTTTCCGATTATTATAACAGCTATTATTACAGCTGTTGCCAGTCAATTGTTGTTTAAGAAGGGTATGACAACAATGTCTGATGCAGTTAGTATATCAATTTCGGGATTGACAACACTCTTTGTAGGAATTCTCAGGAATCCATATATCCTAGTGGGTATGATTCTATACGGAGTCAGTTTTATTGTCTGGCTCGTTGTTCTTTCACGTGTAAAGCTTAGTGTTGTTTATCCGTTAACAAGTTTGAATTTCGTCTTTGTTATTATTTTGTCATACTTCCTTCTCGGAGAGAGGCTTACGCCTATACAGACTGCAGCCATTGTAACGATTATTGCCGGTACATTGCTATTGATGAAATCGTAAAATGAGGTTTTCATGAGGCATCCAAAAATATCAATCGTTATTCCTGTCTACAATACATCGGCATTTTTGAGGCAATGCCTTGATTCCTGCGTCAATCAGACATTGTCGGATATAGAGATTATCTGCGTTGATGATTGTTCAACGGATCGCTCGCCGGAAATATTGCGAGAGTATGCGACAATGGACAGCCGCATACGAATCGTGCGGCATAAGGAGAATCGCGGGTTACTTCACGCTCGTATCACAGGGACACTGGAGGCGACCGGTAGTTATGTTCAACATCTTGATTCTGATGACTGGATTGACCACCGTACGTGTGAAAAAGTTTATAAAGCGTTAAAGAAGACCGGTGCTGAACTTTGTCATTTCGGCGTATTTCTTGAGTACGATGATGGCAGGACTGAAACGGGATACGATGACGTGTACTGGTCGGTGTATAGCGGGGAAAAGTCTGCTGATGTATTTCTAAAGAGGGTCCTTAATGACACTGTGGCGCATTGTGTTTTCACGATTGTTGCAAAGAGGGAAATCGCCATTGCCGTTTACACAGATATACAAGAAGATATCAAAAAAAGATTATTTTTGGCTGAGGACTTGCTTTACACGGTACTTGTTGCGCGTGCTGCAAAAACATGTGTTTTTCTTCCCTATCGCCTCCATCACTATCGTGTCGGTGTTGGTGGCAGTTTTCAAAGCAACATCTCTGGTGAGAAGTTTGTGCAACTATTCAATGATGTGCGCAGGGTGTTTGTCTTTCTTGAGGCACTGTTTCATGATGTGGACACTAAATGGCGAAGACTCTTTGCGAAAAAGAAATATCGCCATTATATTGACTTCTCAGCACATCGTTGGTTACAACTCTCAGATAGTGAGAAAAGGATAGCATACGCGATTTCAGAGGATCATGGCATTCTCAAGGATTTGCTTGAGGTTCTTTTTGAGAAAAGACTCTATGACGATATTCTCTCTATTCCTGAGGATATATTCTCCACAGAAGATTGTGAAGGCAGCGATGGCGAATTTGCAGCGGACAAATCTATTGCATTATTCATCAATAGAATGTGTAATGGTGGGCGTGAGCGTGTTGTGCAACTTTTGGCAAATGGATTGGCAGCGCGCGGATGGAAGGTGGTAGTTATTGCAGCAGAACCGCCAACAAGAGACGATTTCCCACTGCATAATAGCGTTAAAAGAATCACGATACAGAGAGATGAAAAAGGCTTCCTAGAGAGAGTTATAAATGTGTTGCGTCGTCACAAGATCAATATTGTTGGTGTTCACGATTACCTTGATAGCCGATTACTGCTACTGGCGACCTACATGAGATTGCATGACATACGGGTTTGCTTCAGTGATCATGCGGCGTTAAGGGGTGAATTGTTTGTAATGCGAGATTCTCGCATTGTGCAGCGCTTGCTTTGTGCGCGGCACATATTTAACGCTATTACATGTCTATCCTGGTATGATGTATTGTTTTTGCGGCAATTCTCCGAAAATATCGTATTCATGGCAAACCCATCAGATTTATTGGGTGGTGCACAAAATTACGACGATCGTAAAGCATCCAAAATCATATGGGTTGGCAGATTGGAGAGGGTATTGAAGCGACCAGATCACGCGATCCGTGCATTTGCACATGTTCACGAGTTATATCCGCGCGCAACACTTACCATCATTGGGTCTGAGACGGACGGAAAGCAGGGAGGCTACTATAGATCGTTGAAAAAATTGGCACGGCAACTCAAATGTGCAAGTCATGTGCACTTTGTGGGTTATAGCAATGATGTGCAGAAATACTTCCAGAACTCAGATATTCATTGGCTGACAAGCGCATCTGAAGGATTTCCCATGGTATGGCTTGAGGCAAAAGCGAGCGGTGTGCCGACTGTTATGTATGATATGCCGTGGGTCGCGCTGAATGGGGAGGGTAGTGTTTGCGTCCCGCAGGGGGATTATGCAGCACTGGCAGATCAGACTGTGGCTTTGCTTAAAAATAAAAAGATGCTCCGAAAACAATCCGCAGACGCTCATGATGATTTTTTGGAGCGCTTTCAGCCGGACAAGCTTCTGGATAGGTGGAGTAATTTCTATCAATCTATTTTGCTGGGAGAGTGTTCTGAATATTGTGGTGAGCGACCACCTCGCGATGTCTTGCAAAAAAGGAAGCACATTTTGGCCGAGTATATCACGGCGATAATTACATCCAAGACACAACAATGCAATGCGGAATCTTTTAGTGACAACTACCATGCTCTGTATATGGATGTTATCAACTCCAAGAGCTTTCGTCTGGGCAATCTCTTTTTCCGATCAATCAGGAGTCCCTATAAGTTGCTAGCATATCCGATTAACTTTTTGCGTATCTTGTTTGAGAAAAAGTAAGTGTTTATGTTATCTCTATATAGGAAATATCTGAAACCATATATTCCACATGTTATATTCCGTATCAAAGATTTTGTTTTGCAACTCCTGCGTAATGCAAGAAACAGTAACATGTACACATCTTTGGAAAACAGTAACAAGCAATCACTCGCGGAAAAACAGGGCAAACAGTATGTTTCCATCATCATTCTTTCTTTTGAGCGTGGTGAACAGACCAAGAATACAATAGAGAAAATACTGGCGTGTACAAAACATCTCAAAAAAGAGATTATCATTTGGGATAATGCTTCGCAAGATCCAAAAACGATTCGCATATTGAAAGACTTGCAAAAACTGTTAGATGTTCGTGTGATTTTTTCCGACAAAAATTTGCGATGCTCCGGCGGACGCAAAAAGGCAGTGAGGTTGGCGAGAGGGGATTATGTACTTTTTCTGGATAACGACATCGAGATCTTTCCCGGTACGATAGAATCTCTCATGATGCGTTTGCAGGAATCTGATTCTTATAAGGGAGCGTGCTGTCATGTGATTTTCCCTGACGGGGTAACGCAGTTTAGTGGCGGAAGAATGGTGCGACAAGGAAATTTTGTAACATTTTCGTTGATAGATGCTGGAAAAAAATGGAATAGCAAAAGGATTGCGCAAAAGCAAGAATGTGACTGGGTACCAGGAGGCGCAACGATGTTTAAGAGAGGAATCTTTGAGCATGTTGATTTTGATACGCGCTATCCAAATGCATATGAAGACAATGATTTGTCGCTGCAAATTACGCAAAAGTACCAAGGGAAAGTTGTCAATTGTCCTGATGCAAAAGTGATCCACCATCACATCAATTATGAGTTTCTCAAGGACAGAGGCACGAAGAGATATCAAGGAACACGCTACAATAAAGAAATGTTTATTGCGTCATGGTTGTATTTCTATGAAAGATGGGGGTTGATTATCAAAGATGATTTCATTTTTGGCTTGATTGGTTTGCGTGATGCATCTGATGATGAGATTATAAGGTATGTTAAAAAACATGTGTGCACAAAAGAGTAATTTTGAAATTTCTGTTATTATCCCATTTCGTGATCAAGGGAGAATGCTCAAGCGGTGTGTGGAGAGTGTTGTGCGACATGCGGGTCGTGTGACATATGAGATTGTCCTGGTAGATAACCGCTCACGGCGGCGTGCGACACGGCAGGTGGTAGCGGAACTTGCGCAGCGCTATGGTCAACGCGTGCGCGTGATGCACTATGACAAGCCGTTTAACTATGCAGCACTCAATAACTGGGCTGTTCGGCACGCGCGGGGAGAGTATATTGTTTTCCTCAATAACGACACGGAAGTCCTCAGTGATAACTGGTTGGATGAACTGGTGAAGCGTTGTTGTGCAGATGATGTGGGGATTGTTGGTGTGAAGTTGTTGTATCCTGATGGGCGTATCCAGCACGCGGGGCTTGGTGTGAAGAATGGTGATGTGGCGCATCTCTGGGCGAAGCGGAGAGATAGTACATTGCCGGAAGCGCCGTTCAATAAGGAGCAGGATGTATTGGCGGTAACTGCGGCATGTATGATGGTGCGCCGTGAAGTTTTTGAGGCGCTTGGTGGTTTTGATGCGGAGCACTTTGGTATTGCGTACAATGATGTAGATTTCTGCCTGCGCGCGCGGGAGAGGGGATGGCGGGTTGTCTACACACCTGCAGTCGTGGTGCGCCACGAGGAGAGTGCGACGCGCGGGCGAGATGTTCTGAAGCGATTTTTGCAGCCGCGGCGATATCGGGAGTTCTTGCGGGAGCGAGAGGCACTCTTTGCGCGGCATGGTGAGATTTTTGGGAAGGTGGTTATAGAATCGGAGTAGCATACCGAATTTATTTCGGGATCTCAGAATTAAACAACGAGGTCTTGAGACCTACCTACCGGCAGGCAGGCGAGCTCAGAATGACAGCTTTGTACAAGATTCTGAAACCTGCCTACCGGCAGACAGGCACGTTCATGACGTACAGAGCGTGTGCTCAGGATGACAGAAATATGGATATTGACAGGAAAAATGGTGTGATGTAGTATGGAAGTAAGGTTTTAATTAATTACCAGTTCACGTTGCTAATAACGAGAGGGTATATTCTATGAAAAATAGAGATGGCGCAAAAGGCATAATAACGCTATACAAAAGCAAGCAGACTGTTTTTACAATCAATGATATTGCTCTACTATGGCGTGAGCAGAATCGCAACAATCTGCGTGTGCGCATCAAGTACTTTGTGGATAAGGGTGATTTGATACGCTTGCGTCGTGGTGTCTATGCGAAGCCGGAATATGATGTGCTGGAGGCGGCGACGAGAATCTATACACCAAGCTATGTGAGTTGTGAGACGGTCCTTCGCCGGGAGGGCGTGATTTTTCAGCACTACGACACAATCTTTGCCATCAGTTATCTCTCGCGAAATGTCACGCTTGATGATGGCACAAAGATTACATACCGACGCATCAAAGAAGCGATGCTTTTGAACACTATCGGATTGGAGCGAAAAATCTACTACACGATTGCCACCAAAGAGCGGGCGTTGGTGGATATGGTGTACCTGTTCGGCAACATTTATTTTGATAACCTACGCGGGATTGATTGGCATTTGTGCCAACGCATTGCACGCGCTTACAACAGTAAGGGGCTTGAGCAAAAAGTAAACAGCTATTTCTAACGTATATGCCGTTACTAAACTGGGCAAAGCATAAGCAGATTATGGTGCGTATTCTGAAGGATATCTACCAAGATCCTGTCTTGGGGAGTGCGCTGGGCTTCAAAGGCGGGACGGCGGCGATGCTGTTCTATGACCTACCACGCCGGAGTGTGGACTTGGATTTTGATATTCTGACTGATGAGAAACATGATGACATTGCAGCGAGGGTCGCTACTGTTATCGGGAGGTACGGTACTATCAAAAACCAATATGTAAAGCGCAATACGATTTTTGCGCTACTGTCCTATGGTGATGACGATGCAAATATCAAGATTGAAATCAATCGCCGTGGCGCGCAGGGGCGGTATGATGTGCAGAATTATCTGGGTGTCAGCCTCTTGGTGATGCGCAAAGAGGATATGTTTGCCAACAAACTCATTGCTCTCACGCATCGCGCGCACAGCACAGCGCGGGACATTTTTGATGTGTGGTATTTTGCGCGGAATATGTGGAGCATTAATGAACGCATTATTGAAGAAAAAACAGGCAAGTCGCTTGCTACATATATTGGTGACGTGATTGCGTTCCTTGAAGGACTTCCGCCGCAGCAACTTCTGGCTGGCCTGGGGGAACTTATAGATGCAAATCAAAAAGCATGGATCAAAAAGAGTCTTATCAGTGATACGGTTTTTCTCCTGCGGAGTTATCAATCATTATCCTAGAGCCCGGACAAGTGATGTTTCTGTCCAATCGCTGCGCTCTTTGAACTGTCACCCTGAGCTTGTCTCAGGGTCTCAGGATTAAATAGTGAGATCCTGAAATCCGCCAGAGGCGGACAGGCAAATTCAGGACGACACGGTGGGCGTTTAACGATATGATGGTGCGAGCGGTGTGGTATAATTGATGCAATGCGTGTATTCATAAAAGTGTAGTTTATGACAAAGAAGTGTGCGGTGTCGTGG
>JALVFC010000381.1 GCA_027030285.1 Thiotrichaceae bacterium
ATCAATCGCCAGCGTCTTGACGAACAAACCATGCTGAGTGATCCAGCCCATGCCAACATTATCATCATTATTATCAGACTCGTAGCGTGCGATCCATTGCCAGCTTTCGCCGCCATCAGTGGTTTTGTATACACCTGGATCAGATACCCAGGCGGTATTACCCACATACAATGTTTGAGGGTGTTGTTGGTCGATGATCATTGCGGGGTAATTATTGGTTGTGCCTGACTCCATCCCCATTACTTGGGGTAGCCCGTTATTTTTGGCAACCCATGTCGCACCAGCATTCGTACTTTTGTAGACACCACCTTGCCAGCTTGCACTGCCCGGTTCGGCCCATAGTGTGACGTACAAGGTCGTGGGTTGAACAGGGTCAATGACCAGACTCATCGCCTGTTTACTGGCGGGGAGTCCTGTGTTTTTGGCTGTCCAGCTTGCACCGCTATCGCTGCTCTGATAAACACCAGTCGAGGTCGCTGCATACACTATGCTGGTATTTGAGGGATCAATTGCCAGAGAATAGATCATTGCGGTATCGGGAATCCCGGTACTGTGTATTGCTGTCCAGCTTTCTCCGAAATCAGTGCTTTTGAAGATTGTTCCCTTGCTACCTGCAGATGTCCAGGCATACTCCTCAATCGCAGCATAACCTTCTCTGGGTACACCAACGCCTGCATAGATGATATTGGTATTTTCAGGGTCAACGACGATATGGCTGATCGGCGCACTGAAAGAAAACGCTTCTTCTGCCGGAAATCCGCTACGTTTAATTGTCCAGTGATCACCACCATCCAGCGACTTGTACACACCACCACGGGTTGCAGCGTACAGTGTAGTGGTTGTTTGCGGATCATAGGCTATATTTTCAACATAATAGATAGCAAGCCCCTGGTTCTTGCTCTCCCATGTTTGACCATGATCCGTACTTTTATAGATGCCACCAACATCGCTGATGGCATAAACCGTGTTAGCCTGATCATTGACCACAGTGATCGCTGTCATCCAGCCACCACCGCCTGCACCGATATTTTCCCAGGTAACACCATTGTCAGCTGCCGGAATAAGCAGTTTGGGATGCAAGCCATCAGCTCCTGGTAAGGCTGCCAACCAGAACCCGCGCCAAACAGGTAACAGGCTGTTTGTGGTGTAGGCATCATAATTCGTTCCGTTAAATGACCACAGAGTGTTTGCCACGATATTGGCAGAATTTGCCTGATCCAGCGTACAGCCTGATGCACAGCTGCCTGCTGTGGTCACAATTTTCAAATTAGAGACTGGGATGGCTGTGGCAAGAGGATTACCGAACATATTCCACTGAACCGCCTGATTGCGTGTTGCAATGGGAATCTCAAAGCAACCTTGATCCGCAGGGCAGGCACTGGTGATGGCAGATGCAGGAATATCAAGCGTTACGCTACCCCCGGTTTGTTGAAATGCCCAATACGCAACCCCGCGTTTTAATTCACCATCAAGACCCGGATTAACATAAGTATTTGCGCTTGCATCATAGGAAAACAGTGCCCAGTCTGTACCATATCCTGCAACAGGTAGATCATCTCCAAACAACTTGCGTGGTGTATTACTGGCATCAGCAGTGATTGGCAATGAAATCTGTTGCCATTGACTGTCTGGTAACTCATATTGCAGTGTGTTTGCCATTACCTGAGACGACACCAGCAATAGAAGAAGAAATAATAATTCTGTGATCTTTTTGGGAAACATGCCCATTCCTCAATTTAATAACAGGCTTAAAGCTACCGCAGGAACTTATTGGAAGGAGGGTAAACGGCGAGACGACAGCCAGACACTCTATTAGGTCTCAAAGAATAGAGAGTATAAATTTCAAGCACATTGATCAAGTAAAATAAAAAGGATGGTTGAATTATTGGATTGCCTTGACCCAGGTAAAGTAATTATACGTGCAGGAGGTATACACTAGTACCGTACAGTTCTGTAAAGGCTGAAATTGTAGGGACAAATCGTACTGTAAGAGCATAATTCACGGTGCGCCTCCTTTGTCGGCACACCCTACGAAGAATGCGTGTACTGTTCTCTTTGAGAGTCTGATTGTTAGGCGAATACTGTACTAAACATACTTCCCATATCACCTGGAGCATAGCAGATGAACTACGATGTCATTATTATAGGTGCAGGCCCTGCCGGTTTAAGTTTTGCCCGTTCACTGGCGGATACCGGACTGCAAATCGCCATTCTGGAAAAAAATTCCCTGAT
>JALVFC010000382.1 GCA_027030285.1 Thiotrichaceae bacterium
TGGATTTGCTCATTGTCATCCAGAGCATTTTGAATGCGTGATACGATGCCGTCAAAAGTACCTTTTTTACTTAACAGACAGTTTTGCCACCAGCGGTCGAGTATTTTACTGCGGAGGGGGTACAGGCTATGGAATGCATGTATTTGCAGGTCGTGGCGTAGCTGGTTCATGCCCATGCGTCGTGCTAGCGGGGCGTGTATTTCCAGGGTTTCCCTGGCGATGCGATATTGTTTGTGGGCTGGCATGGAGCCGAGTGTGCGGACATTATGCAAGCGGTCTGCCAGTTTAATGAGGACAACGCGATAGTCCTTGACCATGGCTTGCATCATTTTCTGGAAGCTGGCAACACCGGCTTCCTGTTTGTTCTTGAAACCTTTTGTGGAGAGCTTGGTGACACCTTCAACCAGATCTGCCACAGTTTCGCCAAACTGCCTGGCTATATCCTGATAGGTGAAGTCGGTATCTTCGATAACATCGTGTAAGAGGGCAGCACAGATGGAATCTGCATCAAGATGCAGGTCAGCTAATATGCGAGCAACTTCCAGCGGGTGAGTGATATAAGGCTCGCCTGATTTTCGTGTGACACCATCATGTGCCTCTGCTGCCAGCATGAAAGCATCGTACACTTTTTTAGAGTCGGCATCGCTCATGTAGCGTTCCACCAGCCGACAAAGGTCAACCATGCGAAATGTTACATTGACCTCCTTACTCTCAAGTGGTGTGTCGATGGTGTTATCTGGCTTTATTGCCACAGCCATTGAAGCTTCCTTTTCAGTCATTCAGAGGTGGCTTTGTCATTTCCAAAATGAAGTAAGTGGCAGTGTTATCTGGAGGGGTATTAGTGGTCAGTGTTCTCACTTAAGTTACTACGCAGATTGTGCTCGGTTATGCTGAATAGTTATTTACATAATACCCCAATATTCCGGTTTTATAAGCTAGCTTCGGCTTCTTCTTCAACTATCTGGCTGGCAACTGATGCCTCAGTCAGACCTTCTGCTATTTCGCGTAATGCAATGACTGTAGGTTTGTCATTTTCCTCGTCTACCAGGGGTATAGCTCCCTGGGCGATAGAACGTGCGCGCTTTGATGCTTCCAAAACAAGAGTAAAGCGACTGCTGGTGTTTTCCAGACAGTCTTCCACGGTAACTCTGGCCATATTTTGTTTCCTGAATTTAATAATAGTTAATCGTTAGTGACACTCAGCGCATATGTAAGGCGGTATGTTATTGATGATTAGGGGATATGTTTGCAGCGCCTAATCATCAATAACTTACCGCCTCCACTGTTTATCAGGCTGAGTATTATAATCGTTGTTATAAGTATATATGTCATTGTTGTCAAAAAACAGGTTTTATATCGTCTGATAACCTCCTTGTAGCTACAAAAAATGAGTGATCTTGGTAGGGGTTAGATGCGATAATCCGTAAACTCTGTTTACTGAAGAACCTATCTATGTTGGTAACACGCTATAAAGGTGAAAAAAATTATTATCATGGCAAGCATGAATGTACGGGGGTGTTGCTGGTCAACCTGGGCACACCCGGGCAGCCTGAGACTTCCTCAGTCAAACAGTATCTGGCTGAGTTTCTTGCTGATCGTCGGGTTGTTGAAATACCGCGACTGCTCTGGTTGATGTTACTGCACGCTGTCATTTTGCGGCGTCGTTCGCCGGAGACGGCAAAGCTTTATCGTAGTATCTGGATGCCCGAAGGTTCGCCTTTAATGGTGTACTCACAGCGTATTACTGATGCCCTGGCGGAAAAACTCAAGCTACGCTTTCCGGGGCCCGTAAAAATTCAGTTGGCGATGCGCTATGGCAAGCCATCAATAGCACAGGCGCTGGAGCAGTTGCAGCAAAGAGGTGCGCGGCGTTTGCTGGTACTACCGCTTTACCCTCAGTACTCTGCGACGACAACTGCCAGTGTTTTTGATGCTGTTGCAGGGGAGTTGCGTCACTGGCGCTGGATACCGGAAACGCGCTTTATTAATCAATACCATGATGATGCAGGTTATATAGAAGCGCTGGCGGAGAGTGTACGCAGTCATTGGCAAGAGAAGGGTGATAATGGTTTATTATTGCTATCTTTTCATGGTTTGCCGCAACGTAATTTGCAACAGGGTGATCCGTATTTTTGTCAATGTCACAAAACTGCCAGATTGCTGGCAGGTGCTTTGCAGCTTGCTGAGGATCAGTGGAAAATCAGTTTTCAGTCGCGTTTCGGCAAGGCGCAGTGGGTGCAGCCTTATACCAATAAGACGTTGCAACAGCTCGCGCAACAGGGAGTGGAGCGTGTAGATGTGATTTGTCCCGGCTTTCCGGCGGATTGTCTGGAAACCTTGCAGGAAATGAATATCGAAAACAAAGAGGTCTTTTTGCAGGCAGGGGGGCGTGAGTATCATTATATTGCAGCGTTGAATGAGCGTGAATCTCATGTTGAGGCATTGTCTGATCTCATAGCCCGGCATGTACAGGGCTGGCCAGAAAGCAGTTCCGCGTGGCATGCAGCTGATATTGAGCAGGCTGCCATTCAGTCGCAGGCATTGGCAAAAGCCCAAGGTGCCAGATTGTGAGTTGTGGTGTCCCTTTCCGTAAGGGATGGTTGCACCCGAGGTACTGGCTAACCTGGTTGGGTCTGGGCTTTGGTTTTGTCCTGGCGTGGCTACCAGTTCCTGTTCGGCACGCATTGGGAAAGGGCTTGGGCTTTCTTGTCTTTCGTTATAACAGGAAGCGTAAAAGCGTTGTACTGGCTAATTTGCGGATTGCCTTTCCCGGTCTGTCGCATGCTGAGCTGGAAAAAAGAGCCTTGCATACCTTGCAGTGGTATGGGCGAGCGATGGTGGATTACTGTGTATTGTTTTTTCTACCCAAACGGCTGCTTCAGCAACGCATTCAAATCGAAGGGGAGGGTAAAACTCAACTGGATCAGGTCATTGCCGCTGGTAACAATGTGATAATCCTGCTGATGCATAGTGCCTGGCTTGATTTTGCACCAGCAGGACTCGGAGCTTTTTATTCCTTGTATGGTTCGTATAAACCCGTGAAAAATCCCGTTATTAACTGGTTGATGGCGAAGAGTCGCTGTCGTCATGTTGCCTCTGTGATTTCCAGAGAGGCGGGGATGATGAAGCTGGTGCGCTCTTTAAAACCAGGCAAGTTGCTGATTTTCCTTCCTGATGAAGACCTTGGCTCTGAGCATGCTGTTTTCGCACCTTTTTTTGGAGTGCAGAAAGCCACACTCAATACGCCAGCCAGAATTGCTAGACTAAAAGCAGCAGAATGTTTTCCCTGTTTTACCTGGTACGATGAAGCAAAAAAGCAATACTGTGTCCGGCTGGGAGCGGCGTTGTCTCCTTTCCCAGGCAATAACCCATTGAAAGCTGCAAATGTTTTAAATCATGCGCTGGAGCAGCTAATTTTATATGAACCTGATCAGTATATGTGGCTACTAAAGTACTACAAGACACGACCCGATGGGGGAGATGGTGTGTATTAATGCGCAGGTCAAGCGTTATCTCAGCTGAAGCATTGCAGTTATTCAATATATTCTCTTTTACAGGTGGTCATTTTTTCTTGATGTGAATGATAAAGCACAGTTATAATCAGTTAATCCTATTATATAGGTGATATTAAAAAAGAATAATAATAATTCAAGGGCCAATTAAATGAACAAGTTTACAATACTTCCTTTATTGTTAGCAGCTATGCTGCTACAGGCTTGCGGTAATTCTGGCAATGCCAGTGTTGCTGACAATAAGCCGCTAGCTAATTTTCTGTCACTTTACTCACAATATTGTGATTCGGGTTATAAGTCAGCTGATGAGCTGGTTTCTGCACTACAAAAAGATCCCAGTTTCAGGGCTAGTGATAACTATGACGGTATTTTTGAGAAGTCTATTGGCAACCTCAGCTATGCTATTTCACCAGAGGAAGATGGTTGTACCACTGATCTGAAGCTTAAGGTTAGTGCTTCAGGTAAAGCCTATTTTGGCTTCGAAGAAATCAATAAAGCACTCTTGTCCAAAGGTTACAGGCTGAAAGGTGATAAAGCTATTCGTACTGAGGTTGGGCTGGATAATCAGGATCTTAAAGTTATCGAGCAACAGTATATTACTAAAGATAATAGTGTCTCTACATTAGTTTTCCCACTTGAGCATGAAGATCAATATTACATGACGCTTTTTGTCGAGAAGTTTGATACTCAGATACAAGATGTTTCAATAAGCTCTGATGATCCCAGCCTTGTGGAAATTTGAGGAGCATTCCTTCAGGAAGAGCAGGGCTTAATCTGAATTCGTGGCTTTACTTTGGCACAGTTTGTAGGGTGTGCTGAGGTACGAAACGTATCATAAGTACATGACAAACGGTGCGCCTCCTGCGTCGGTACATCCTGCATAAGAATACTTTTGGTTTAGGATATGCGGCTTTAGCCGCGCGCAGTCACGACTAAAGTTGCATGTCCTTGCACCCCCGTTAATTTACGTTGAATTCCTTAATCATTCGTTTTCAAGTTGTTGAATAATGTTAATTATCAGAATACTGCTCCTCTCTTTGTTGTGTGTACTGCCTGTTCAGTTTGTTTGGGCGGCTGATACAGTTGCTACTATGTTGAGTGAATTGATCTATCTGTTAGAGCTACTCGTTCTTGCAGTTGTGAGCATTGGTCTGATTCTGGTTACATTATCCATTGCTAAAAGTCGTCAGAAACTTGGCAAGTTTGTTACTGATTGCCGTGAAGAAATGAATCAGGAGCGTGCTGTACTGAAGCTTACGATGGAATCAGTGCAGGAAAAAGAACAACAAATTTCCTATATGGCACATTTGTTACAGAAGCATCTTGAAATTGACCTGTCTGATGTTTCAGAAGTGGTAACAGATAAAAAAAAAGCCTCTGAACCGGAAATTCTGGTAGAGGTGCTAGATGATCCAGATGTCGAGTCTGAGTATTCAGCACAAAATACTTTTCATTCTTCTGCAAAACATGAGACCAAGATAGATCCCCGTATGGTAGCTGCGGATGGTAGTGTCAAGCGTGCTCATTTTGGACCAGATCAATTTCTTTTGCAGATGTCTGATTATCAGCAGCAGGTTTCTCAACATATCCAGAATTCGGTGAAACAGGCAAATCAGTATCTGGGGGATGTGTTAACAGATATTCAGGCAGAAACTGAAACAGTAGAAAAGGAAAGAAGCAGAATTAAGGAATGTATTTTTGCTATCCAGGCGAATATTCGCTTTAAAGATACGCAAAGAATGAATACCAAAGATAGTCAGCTGATAAAACAGTTAGAGCGGGTTGATGCTCGTCTGGAGCAATTAAAATCTAGCCAGATTGAAATTAGCAAGCAATATCAGCAGGCGATACGAGAAGTAAAGAAATTCACTGCAGGTTTTGATGATGAGCTGGTTTCTGAGCCAGATGAAGCGGTCAGTGTTGCCTGATTTTCGGTTCCGGACGTGCGGATTCAGCCGTGCATCAGTACTTTTTTATCGATACGGAATAATCTTATACCTGAAGAGAAGATAATAATCTCCGCTGGCGCGACTGAAGTCGCACGTCCTTTTTTTCGCGTCCTTTTATGGCGTTTGCCCTGGTCTGTTTACGGCATAATGGCTGCCAGTCCAGAGTGTTATTCCCTGAAAATTCTTAAATATCTTAAATAAATGTTAACCCCTTCAGCAGATAGTGGTATTATGCGCGCCCTCAGTGTCACGCATCATGATAAAAGCAGCGTGCGTGGCTTTTTTAGCAACCGATAATCTGGAGCTTAGGATTATGTCTCTGAATGCAGAAACAAAGGCGAAAGTAATTGAAGAGTATCGCCTGTCAGATACAGACACCGGGTCGCCGGAGGTGCAGGTTGCGCTGTTAACAGCGAATATCAAGCACCTTACCGACCATTTTTCTGTACACAAAAAAGACCATCACTCACGTCGTGGTTTGTTAAGAATGGTTAATCAACGCCGTAAGTTGCTTGATTACCTTAACAGCAAAAGCCCTGAACGCTATCAGGATCTGATTAAGCGGCTTGGTTTACGTCGTTAATTAGTCTCTCAAAAAACACCGTCTTTCGTGCGGTGTTTTTTGGTATCTGGGAGTAGCACTCCCGCATGATCCGTTCTGGATCATTCTGTTGTCACCCAGGAAGGTTGTTGGAAAGTTTTTAGCGCTTGTTTTCCGCAAGTCTGAGAATTTCTCAACAGCCTGCCGGTGATAAAAAACTTCAATTTTAAACTATTACCAGGAAATTATGGCTAAAATTACAAAATCTTTTCAGTACGGTGATAACACCGTTACTCTTGAAACGGGAGAAATAGCACGTCAGGCAAGCGGTGCTGTTATGATTGACGTCGATGGTACGGTATTGCTGGTTACTGCGGTCGGTCGTAAAGAAGCTGAAGAAGGTCGTGACTTCTTCCCGTTGACGGTT
>JALVFC010000383.1 GCA_027030285.1 Thiotrichaceae bacterium
GGCTTTTTTCGGCGTGAAGGTCGCCCTAGTGAGACTGAAACATTGACAAGTCGCTTAATTGACCGCCCTATCCGTCCTTTATTCCCGGATGGCTTTACCAATGAAGTGCAAATTATTGCGACAGTCATGTCGCTTAACCCGGATGTTGATCCTGAAATCCCCGCTATTATAGGTACTTCGGCAGCGTTGGCTATTTCCGGTTTGCCGTTTAATGGTCCAGTTGGTGCAGCTCGCGTTGGCTACATTAATGGTGAATATGTCTTAAATCCAAGTAAAACACAACTTGAAGATTCAGATCTTGATCTTGTTGTTGCCGGGACTGAGTCGGCTGTATTAATGGTCGAATCAGAAGCTAAAGAGTTATCCGAAGAGGTAATGCTGGGTTCAGTGATGTTTGGGCATGAGCAGATGCAAGTAGCGATCCAGGCGATCAGGGAACTGGCTGAAGAAGTGGGTACACCTGCATGGGATTGGCAAGCACCTGAAAAAGATATGGCACTGGCAGAGAAGGTGGCTGAAATATCAGAAGCTGCATTGACTGATGCTTTCCAGACAGCTGACAAGATGGAACGCTACGGCAAGATTGATGCCGCTAAAGCCGCTTTACTGGAACAGCTTTGTGATGATAGTGAAGATGCACCGTCAAAAGATGATGTTTTGGGAGCGTTCAAATCCCTGGAAAAGAAAATTGTGCGTGGTCGTATTCTGGCTGGCGAAAAGCGTATTGATGGACGTAATCTCGATGACGTGCGCCAAATCACTGCGAAGGTTGGTGTATTGCCACGTGTGCACGGGTCTGCACTGTTTACCCGTGGTGAGACCCAGGCGTTGGTAGCTACTACCCTGGGTACGGAGCGTGATGCACAGATTATTGATGCTCTGGATGGCAGCTATAAGGAAAGTTTCCTGTTCCATTACAACTTTCCTCCTTATTCTGTTGGCGAAACAGGCCGTACTGGTAGTCCCGGACGTCGTGAAGTAGGGCATGGTCGCCTCGCAAAGCGTGGTGTGTTAGCGGTGATGCCAGATCAGGAGTCGTTCCCTTACACTATTCGCTGTGTTTCTGAAATCACAGAATCCAATGGTTCCAGCTCTATGGCTAGTGTCTGTGGTAGCTCACTTTCATTGATGGATGCAGGTGTACCAGTCAAGGCGCCTGTTGCTGGTATTGCCATGGGATTGATTAAGGAAGGTGATGATTTTGCTGTTCTGTCCGATATTTTAGGTGATGAGGATCACCTTGGTGATATGGACTTTAAAGTAGCGGGTACTAGTGAAGGTATCAATGCTTTGCAAATGGATATCAAAATTGAAGGTATTACCAAAGAGATTATGGAGCAGGCATTAACCCAGGCGAAAGCAGGGCGTATGTACATCCTTGGAGAAATGGCGAAAGCGATTACAGAATCACGTGAAGAGGTTTCTGATTTTGCACCGCGATATAGCACGATGAAAGTCGCTCGTGACAAAATCCGTGAAGTGATTGGCAAGGGTGGGGAGACCATCCGTTCTATTACGGAAGATACGGGTGCAACCATCAATATCGACGATGATGGCAATATCACTATTGCTGCTGTTAATATGGAAGCTGCTAATGCAGCGCGTGAGCGTATTGAGGAAATCACGGCTGAAGTGGAAGTCAATAAGATCTATAATGGCAAGGTTGCCAAGATTATGGACTTCGGTGCCTTTGTCACGGTACTGCCTGGCAAGGATGGCTTGTTGCACATTTCACAGATTTCAACTGAGCGTGTTAACTCTGTCGCGGATCACCTGTCAGAAGGTGATGAAGTGCGTGTCAAGGTTATTGAGATTGACCGTCAGGGTCGTATGCGTTTGAGCATGAAAGAAATTGGTGAAGATGAGTAAGTCATAAGACATTACTACTTCTGAAAACTTAAAGAGCAACCTGCGGGTTGCTCTTTTTTTGCCTGGGGTTATCTAGGGTTTGTGCGCTAATGCTTGTATCACGTGAAATGTGTGCAATCGGTTGAGCATTGGGCGACATCATCTTGCGGACAGCTATCCGGCACAAGGGGGCTTGCTCATTATCAGATAATCAATGCCACAACAGCCCGCCTGTCTTCTGCAATCAATATATTATAAGTCCTGCAAGCTGCAGCTGTATCCATAACCTCAAAGCCAATCCCTGTTTCAACCAGTGCCTTCAACAGAGGCTTATCTGGCAGAATATGTGTCTCGCCAGTTCCCAGGATGATTACCTCAGGTTTTAGTTGTGTAACAGCTTCAAGGTCAGAAGCTTCTACCTCGGCAAA
>JALVFC010000384.1 GCA_027030285.1 Thiotrichaceae bacterium
TTGCCGATCCAGGCGCACTGGATAACTGGCTTGCCCAATGGCGACAACGGCTGAGTGCAGAACCAAGCAGCGATGCTCAACGCCAGCAGCTGATGAATAAAAGCAACCCGGTTTATATCCCCCGCAATCACCAAATCGAAGCCGCTATCCGTGCTGCCGAAGATCAGCAAGATTTTTCGGTGTTCCATGCACTGCATGAGGTTTTGCAATCCCCTTTTTGCTATCAACCTGGCAAGGAAAGCTATATGCAACCGCCTCGTGCTGAAGAAATTGTCCACCAAACGTTTTGTGGCACCTGACAAGCCGGCAAACTGGAATCATTAATTCACCTCAATTTTTCATAGAGTTAAACAAAAACAGCTCCAATAATAAAAAAATGCTTGACATATTAGAATATCCTTATATACTAATCATCAAGCTAAATAAGCCTTCGCAACATTTATTTGAATTGAAAACCCACTAGGAGAACATCATGAAACTATTAACTACTATCGCTCTTGCAACTACTCTTGCAATTTCTACTACTGCTTCTGCAGACTGGTTCGACGGCATGAACAACGGTTCTGGCAATGGTCAAGCTGCTGGCAACGCATCTGGCTGGACTAAAGGTGCTGGTAACGGTGCTGGTAACGGTGCTGCAAAAGCTAACGGCTGGGGAACTGGTAAAGGCGACGCTGACGGTGAAGTAGACTTCTCTATCACTTTCAAAGGCAAAGGCCGCACCAGCATGGACACCAAAGCTGCTATGGACGGTGAAGGCAATGGTTCTGCAAACGGTCTGGTTGACGGTACTGCTTCTGGAAACGGCGCTGGTAACACTGCTGGTAACTTCGTAGGTTCTAGCGACACTACTGGTACTGGCGTATTCCCAGGATCAAACAATGCTCCTGTTTACATGCCTGCTGCACCTGTAGCTGCTCCAGCTCCTGCTGCTAAAGCTGAAAAATAAACAAACAAACAGAAAATAAACAATAATAATAATAAAGTCCTAAAGGGATTTACTTAAGAGCCTGCCTTGTTGCAGGCTCTTTTTTATTTTATGCCCAACAACTGCCAACCATTACCTGCCTCTGCGAACTGGTCTCGCTGTAACTGCTTGCACCAGTATTCCCGCTATAGACCGTATATCCAGCTTGGTCTGCTGCATTTCCTCACTACTGAATTGACAAACCTGTAGCGCCTGAATCGCTCGAACGATCTGATCAGGATGTCTGCTTTGTTTTTGCCATTTTTGCTGTATTTGTGCAAGCGTCAGGTTCTCTCCCCAGCCCTGGTTCACTGCCAACTGGTTCAGTGATTCACGCAAGGTTTTGTAATCCGTTGCCTGGGCAATTGATTGAACAATTTCACGGTGTTTTAGATAGTGGCTAAGCTTCTGTCTGGCTTTTTGGCTCAGTAACAGGAGCAAGGTTATAACAATTGCAATGCCAGCCAGTGCAAGTATCCATTGCAGTATGCTATTCAGGACAACCAGATAGGGCGGGGCAAGTCTTGCTGTCTGTAGCTTTCCCTGCCTGGCATCAAAATAGTTGATTTCTATGGCAGGCAAATGAAACACACCGCTTTTCTTTGCTTTCAGTGGTATCAGGTAGGTGATTTCATTGCCTAGCCCCTTGTCTGTTGTTATCTGCTTTTGCTGGCGTTGTGGCGGTAGAAATTCCAGGGCTGATCCGCTCACTAACTGGCGTGTGATGCCGGGTAATGTTTGCGGGGCGACATCTGTTGCCTGGATAGTAAGCTGCCAGTAGTAAAGCTGTTTAGGGGTAATAACAGGAGATGCCTGCCACTGACTTTGCAGGCTGATCTGGCCAACTGGCATGGTAGGCGGTATGTACACTGGCAATGGTTTGACCCGCAGGCTGAATGTTGGGCTTTGTAGCGTTTTTATACGACCACGACTGGGGCGATAGCGCACTCTGGGCAAGGTGAGCTGCTGCTTTCCAGACAGCAGCGGGAAAACAGCCCAGTTCTGCTGTAATGTATAGCTGTCATTTGACTCCAGTGTAGGGCTATCAAGCGGCACAATAACAAAGCCTGGCTGTTTAAATGGCGCTACTTCAAGATGTGCAAAGGTGTCGTCGGTTTGCAGAGACAGGCTGACAATGACCTGTTCCCGTTGCCAGGGCTGCTGGCTTGATATTTGCAGTGTTAGTCCAGGCATTTCGCCTTTTGCCGGGCTGCCATTCGCACTCTGCCAGCCCAACAGCAACAAGATCATGCCACAGGCTT
>JALVFC010000385.1 GCA_027030285.1 Thiotrichaceae bacterium
GTTTTTCCGATAGACGCGAGGTGGATGTAAAGAGCCTGTGATGCCGTAAAAGGAGTGGCGATCCGAGAACTAAGCACTACTGCAGACCCTGTACCTTTCGTCGGAAATAATCAAATTTTCATGTTGCTCAATAGGGCTATTCTGACAAATGGCAAGCTGAATAGACCCTGTTATCTCCTTGTATTCATGGATAAATTCTTCTCACTTCCTTTTTATCAAGATATTAATAAAACAAGATATACATAAGGGACACTATTTCCAGTAACGCCATGCTATGATGCTACTAACACGACAACAAACATCAGTGTCCGCAATCAAACATACAAATATAGGACAGAGTATTATTTTACCGTGTACATTTAAGCTCTTACCTGTTTACACGAACACATAACAAATCAACATCTTATCTCCCGTGCATTGTAACAGCATGGGGTCAGATAATCAGCTTCAATATTAAATAAACTGCGAGGAACAATCATGAGCAATCTGTTTTATAAAACAACAACTCCATTTATACTGCTTGGCATAAGCACATTAGTTGCCTGTGGAGGTGACAGTGGATTTAATGGCAGCACAACCACAGATACACAGCTTAAAGCCCTGATACAGACTGAAGGTCTCACTGGAAGCCCGCTTGAAAAAAATAATGTTCCCGCTATTTCATCCCCGGCTGCACAGCTGGGTATGCGCCTATTTTTTTCAAAGTCATTAGGCGGAGACAAGGATAGTGCTTGTGTATCATGCCACCATCCTGCCTTGGGTGGTGGTGACAGCTTGAGTTTGCCCATCGGTGTAGAAGCTGAAGACCCAGACCTGTTAGGATCAGGAAGAGCTCATTTGGCTAGCGGAACAAACTATGACGGTGGCCCAACTGTCCCGCGTAATGCACCCACCACTTTTAACCTTGCGGGCTGGGATGAGGTGTTATTTCACGATGGTCGTATAGAAAGCCTGCTTAAAACCCCACATCAAAATGGAGCAGGAGGAATAAGTACACCTGATAGTGCTTTTGGTCAACTAGACACTTCAGCTGGTGCTAACCTGGCTCAGGCACAGGCTCGTTTTCCGATTACCTCGCCTGAGGAAATGAAAGGCTTTCATCATCAGGATAAAAACAACCAGCAAATTCGTGACTTTCTGGCACAGAGGTTAGGCAGCTTTGGAACACCCTACTGGTTAGACAAGTTCAAAGCTGTATTCAATTCACCAAATGGCACAGCAAGTCAGTTAATTACTGAGCAGAACATCACTTTTTTGATTGGTGAATACGAGCGCTCACAAGTATTTATTGATACACCCTGGAAAAAATATGTAGAAGGAGATAACACTGCAATCTCTGATGCAGCCAAGGCAGGCGCTCTGGTTTTCTTCAATACCCCAGCCAATGGTGGTGCAGGCTGTAGTAGTTGCCATGCGGGTGATTTCTTTACTGATGAAAGCTTTCATAATCTGGCAATGCCACAAATTGGGCGAGGCAAGGGGGACGGTGATGGCAGCGAAGACTTTGGACGTTTCCGTGTGACAGGACAAGCAAGCGACAAATACGCCTTCCGGACACCCTCGCTTCTGAATGTTGAAGTAACTGGTCCCTGGTCACATGCGGGAGCTTATACAACACTGGAAGCAACGATACGTCACCACCTCAACCCACAGCAGGCTATCGACAACTATGACATTAACCAGATTGCACAAAGCGGTGTACAGAACCTGGCAAAGATGCAAACAAATACACAAAAAGCAATAGACTCAGCAAACTTTGAAGGGCTAAACCTGAACCTGACCGATACCCAGATAAGCAATCTGGTTGCCTTTTTAAAGACACTTACAGATCCTTGTGTGAAAAACCGTCAGTGTCTGTCACCATGGATACTAGACTCAACAGATACCGACCAAGATCCTAACGGTGATCAGCTAATCGCCAAAGATTCGAATAATCTCGATTTATAGACACAAGCAATGCCATCTTTTGATGACATTTTGACCGCCCGAGTTCGACACTTTGAGGTATAAGTTGTTGTTTTTACGATGTGTGCGTTAAAAAATTGCCACTACATAGCGAACATATTACAAGAATTTCAGCACTTAAATCATAAGTAAGTGTTTTTTATTAGAGTAATGATTCTAGGATTGCGGAATTTGGGCTTAAACTGTCGAACTCGGGTGACCAGGTTGATACAGATGAGCACGGACAAAATCACCCCATGCTTTTCTGTTCATACACCATTAT
>JALVFC010000386.1 GCA_027030285.1 Thiotrichaceae bacterium
GATTTTCCCCATGTCGGGTTGATATTCAAGGTGGAGCGGACAACCTGCCATAAGAAGAGTAAAAGAGAGACCTGTGATGTGGCTTATGGCATCACCAGTAAAACACCTGCCCAGTGCCAAAGAAGTACTCCGAGATAACAGGAAACATTGGAGCATTAAAAATAGCTGTCATTATTTATTGACTGGAATTATGATGAAGGTCGTAGGCGAATTCGAAAAGGTTATGCTCCTGAAAACATGACACGCTTGAGACGATTTTCGGTGGGACTTATTAAGAGCAAAGGGAAGAATGTGGCTCAAAAAATGAGCAATTAACAAGGAATACGAGAATGGTTCTGAATTATAGAGTATGTATGCAAACTCATCTGGAAGATGAATCTGTTATTGAGTGAAGCAGGGCGCTCCCCATGAAATCTCGCGAAGATAAATACGGCAGTGAATACAGCAGGAATATTCATGAGCTTATCGGGCATGCCCAAAGTGCCAGAAAAGTACAGGATCTACTCAATTTGTGTCAACAGGTAGCTGAAACTCTGGAAATGGAATATTTTTCCTATGGATTAGAGCTTCCAGACAGCGTTAGCCAGGAACCGAAGCTGGTGCTTTATTCAAGCTATTCAGATAAATGGTTGCAACATTATCAGGCACAAACCTATTTTGATGTCGATCCCGTTATTGAGCATTGTGCAACACAGATCACACCGTTAGTTTGGGATTCTGAGCAACAACTAAAGCAAACTGCTAACCAAAAGGTGAAAGCATTGATGGCTGATGCCATTGATCATGAAATAAAGGCGGGTGTTGTTGTGCCGATAAAAGATGGAACAGGCCATATTGCTGGATTCAATTTATCTTCCTCCCAGCCCGCTGAACAACAACAGAAAAAGATCAGACTGGTTACTCCATTCATTGCTTTCTTCTCCAGTTTTTTGCATGAGAAAATGCTGACACTGCATGCTGCTCAGAAAAGACCGGCGACATCACCGATTACGTCAAGGGAGGCAGATTGTCTAAGCTGGGCTGCATCGGGTAAAACAGCGAGTGAAATTGCTGATATTCTCAATGTATCTGAGCACACTGTGCATTTTCATATCAGGAATGCCGTAAAAAAACTGCATGCATCCAATAAAACACATGCAGTCGCTAAAGCGATTACTTTTCAGTATATCCATCCAGATTTTAGATAATTGAACAATTAATACGATTTATTTCGCTGATATATAAATCGTGTAAATAGTTAATAATGAGTATTTTATAGGCAAAATGCTGAAACAATAATCATAAACCTACTATTTTTGCTAGGTTAAATATCCAGAGATTACTGGTAAATTATCCACAGAGTTCCTGGTCAGACAGTCATGCTGTTTCAGAAACCTGATTGGCGCTTTATTGCAAGAAATACCGCTCAATTTTTTGTTTAGAACGTAACTGGCCAGGAATTCGCCGCTTTTTCGATCGCTAACGGGTTTCTATCTTAAACCCGCTAAACCTCCATCAAGCTCTTCCCGTTAATTATAAGCTATAAGCGTGGCACTGCTGCAATCAGCTTTTTTGTATAAGCTTGTTGAGGATTGCCGCATACATCCGCTGTAGCACCTTGCTCGACAATCTTCCCCTGTTTCATAACCACCGTTTCATCACTTAAATATTCCACCACCGAAATATTATGGGTGATAAACAGTAGAGTTAAATCCCGTTGTTTACGGATATCAAGCAATAACTCAAGGATCTCTGCCTGCACGGAAACATCCAGCGCACTGGTAATCTCATCGCATACAATGAACTCGGGGTTGAGTGCCAATGCACGTGCCAGACCGATGCGCTGACGTTGGCCGCCAGAAAACTCATGCGGATAACGCCACAGAAACTCTCTTTTTAATTGCACGGACTCCAGGACATCAGCTGCTAGCTCAATACGTTCTTCGTCGCTTTCTCCTATGCCATGAACTTTCATCGGCTCCGTCAGTGCAGTAGCAATCAGCAGGCGGGGGTTGAGAGAGGACTGTGGATCCTGAAACGCAATCTGCAAGTGGCGACGCCACGGTCTAAGTTCCTTATTGTTGAGACCGACCAGTTCAGTATCCAGCATTTTGACACTGCCTGTAGTTGGTCTTTGTAACTGTAAAATTGCTCTGCCCAGTGTGGTTTTCCCACTACCGGATTCACCAACCAGCGCAACAACCTTGCCTTTTTTGATATCAAGACTAACACCATCAACGGCTCTGACATAATCCGTGACACGTTGTAGTAACCCTTTGCGAATTGGAAAGAAAACATCCAGGTCTTTTACGCTAATGAGTGTTTCTAAAGTGTTTGTGTCTGTTGGTTGTGTATCACGTCTGGGAAGATTATCTGGCACGGCAGCCAGCAGTTTCCTTGTATAACTATGTTTGGGCTGCCTGAGTACTTGTTGAGTCTCACCGACTTCTACCAGCTTGCCCTGTTTCATTACCCCTACTTTATGGGCGATTTGTGCAACTACCCCAAAGTCATGCGTAATAAATAATACGCTCATGCCCTTGCGTTGCTGTAACTCATGAATCAGTTTCAGAATTTCTGCCTGTACCGTGACATCCAGTGCGGTTGTAGGTTCATCGGCAATCAGCAGATCCGGCTCACATGCCAGTGCCATGGCAATCATTACACGTTGACGTTGACCACCGGAAAGCTGGTGTGGATAGTTGTTAAAGCGGCTCTTAGCCTTGTCAATCTGCACATCCTGCATGGCTTTCAGGGCACGTGCTCTGGCTTCTTCGTCAGACATCCCTGGATGGTGCAACAGCAGTGCTTCGGTAATTTGCTCGCCAATACTATACACAGGATTGAGCGAAGTCATGGGCTCCTGAAAGATCATGGCAATGCGCGAACCGCGAATGTCGCAGAGTTTGTCATCCGGTAGAGTCAGCATCTCAACGGTTTCGTGGCTGCCACTATCCTTGCGCCAGTCAAACAGGATATTACCAGCAGGGTGTGAGCTGATTCCCTGTGGTAATAACTGGATAATAGACAGGGCAGTAATCGACTTGCCACTGCCAGACTCCCCCACCAGACAAAAAGTCTCTCCTTTTTCAATCGTAAAGCTGACGCCATCCACTGCCTTAACAAGCGTCCCGCCCGACTGCAAGTGGGTATGTAGCTCCTTAACCTGTAGCAAGCTCATGTAACCACCCCGGCTTTTTTGGCAAGCTGAGGATCAATCGCATCACGCAAGGCTTCACCCATCAGGTTATAGGCAAACACGGTCATAAAAATGGCACCACCGGGGAAAACCGCCATCCACCAGTTAAATACTGAAGACTTGACCGCCTGGTTGAGCATTTGTCCCCAGGATGGGGAGTCCACCAGCCCCAGCCCCAGAAAACTCAGGGTAGCTTCAGCCAGAATCGCCGAGGCAACACCAAAACTCACGCCAACCAGCAAGGGTGCAACGCCATTGGGTAGCATGTGACGGAATAAAATGGAACGTAATGGCAGGCCGCTGGCAATGGTCGCCTGGACAAAATCCTGTTTACGCAGGCGCAGAAATTCAGCACGAATATAGCGCGCATAGCCAGACCAGCTAGTCAGTCCGATAATGACCATCATGATATAAATACTGCGCCCAAAGAAAGCCACAAAGGTCAGCAGCAGAAACAGCGTAGGGATGGATTCAAAAATTTCCACCAGGCGCATGCCGAGGATATCAACCACTCCTGAAAAATAGCCCATCAAGCCCCCCAGAATGACACCAATAACCATAGCGATACCCGTGGCAAGAAAGCCAATACCCAGCGCAATACGTGAGGCATGAATCATGCGGCTTAGTACATCACCGCCATTTTCTTCGGTGCCCATCCAGTGAAGGTATTGCTTGTCAGCCAGGGGTGCCTGCAAGGGCGGACGGCGGGCATCGCGTAAATAATCGCGGGGCGCATAAGGAATAGGCGGCATTACTACCCAGTCATATTTGTTTGCAGCGATTTGTTCGCGAAACTCTGTATAAACGATATTCTGCTTTTCTACGATCAGTTGCTTGCTGATAATGGTGACACCTACAATGAGAATGACAAAGGTCAGCAGCAGGGTTTTCAGAGATTGTCGCAAGGGACTCAGAAACAGGGTAACAAGAATAAAGAAAGCTGCCAGCACCACAATGTCTTCAATGCTTAGAAAGTGCAATACTGGCGCAGTGATCTTGCCATTTTCACTGGCAAGCAATGGCATGGAGTTGGCAATGAAGGGCGCAAAAACAGCCAGCAATGCCAGTAAAGCAACCCATGCAAGGCCAATTTTTGCACCCCAGCCAGCGAATGACAGCCGCAAAATGCGATGGGTAAATGTCTCACCCTTTTTCCTTGCTTTATTCATAACTGACTCGTGGATCAACCAGCGTATAAAGAAAATCAGCGATCAGATAGCCAATCAGGGTAAGCAGACCACTAATCAGGGTAATGGAGAGCATCAACTCACGGTCTCTCCCCTTAACCGCTTCAATCGCCAGCTTGCCCATGCCATCGATACTGAAAATAGACTCCACAATAATTGAGCCTGCCAGCAAGCCAGGCAACAGCCCTGCTGAAACGGTAATTAGTGGCATCAGGCTATTTCTGAAAACATGCCCCCACAGCACCTCCTTTTCAGGTACACCTTTGGCGCGGGCAGTACGGGCATAGTCTGCTTGCAGGTTCTCGAGAATTGAGGTTCGGGTTAGTTTGGCCAGAAACGCAAAGCTGCCATAAGAGAGCGCAATGACGGGCAAGATCAGATGCCAGATACGGTCTAACAAAAAACCTCTAACCAGGGGTTCATCAATGGATTTAAGAGCCAGTAATAGCCCCAGCCCAGCACCTACCATGCCCAGACCACCAATGCGAAAGACGGGGAAATCTGTCCATGCAAGCAATACCAGCAGCGCAGCGCCGATCAGCGGTAACAGGATTTGATTCAATAGCAAAGGCTCGGGATGCGTCATTGCCATCCAGCTACCTAAGATTATGCCAATGGTAGCGGCAACAAGAGTGCGAGCAGTGCGTTGTTGCCAACGCGCCAGTACAACCATTAACACAGTTCCAAACGACATACCCAAAAAGACTTTTAATACCGATAGAAATGACAAGCCCGTTGGTAAAAAAGGCATATCCAGCGCTTCGCGCTCACTTAATCCCGCAGTAGGAAACCATTGCCAGTGCTGACTATTGGCAAAAAAACCAATCATCAATACTCCAGCCAGCATGGTAGGCACTGACCACAAGCCAAGTAACGTAACACTGGAAGCGACATCAAAGCGCCCCCCACGGTCAGTTGCTGCCTTAACACCGATAATAATGGCGATAATATAAATAAGCGGAATGGTGATAACATTCAATAGCAAGGTAATGGGTAGGCGCTCTTTAATTAGCTCGGCAACAGAACGACCATAATTAAAGCTTTGTCCCAGATCGGAACCTTTGCTAAAAGAAAAACGGTCAAAATCCCCATTTTCATCCAGTGTAAAACCAATGGGTGAAACATTGTTGAGCCAGCGCAGATATTGTACGGGTGCCGGGTCATCAAGACCGTAGCGTTTATTATAATAATCTTCGAGAGCCTTGCGTTCTGCCGGCTTCATATCCATACCATGTGCCAACGTCTGCGCGGTTATGCCACCCGGCGATGCTGCCATGACGGTAAATACCAATACCGTAATCCCCAGCAGTGTGGGAATCATCAGTAACAGGCGGCGTATCAGATAGGTGAGCATCAGGAACGGTGTCTAATGTGTGTATTTTTGTAATGCTTTGGGAACATACTGCTCCATCGGCAGGTTGCCTATATTTAACCCTAGTTTGGTCATTTCCAGGTTGTGTAAACGTCGATCTACAAAAAGCAGGTTTTTGCGGCGGATCAGGAAGGTATAGGGCTGATCTTCATACATGATCTTCTCAGCCTGTTGCCATAATGGCATGCGCTTTTCTTCACTGACTGTACTCCTGGACTGATCAATTAGCTTGTCGAGTTGAGAGTTCTTATAGCTAATAAAATTGTCTCCGCCTGTTTTTGTTTGTGAGCTGTGAAACATCTGGTAGATATCAGTTTCAATACCACTGGTCCAGCCCAGCGTAATGGCATCAAAGTTCTTTTTATCCAGCAAGTCCAGCATAACAGGCCACTCCTGCGGACTGGGAATGAGTTTAATGCCTGCTTTGGCATAAATATCTTTAAGCAGTAGTACCATGCGCTTGGTATCTTCATTATCCTGAAAATAAACAAGCTCAAACTCAAAAGGTTTTCCATCAGGGCTTTCCAGCACGCCATTGCCATCCCGATCCTCGAAGCCCGCTTGTTTCAGCAAGACTTTTGCCTTGGCAATATCAAATGGTCGTGGAACCAGGTCTTTATTATGCTGCTTGCTACTGGTGCTGAACGGGCTGACAGCAGGCTCCGCATAACCCAGAAAAATATCGTTAATAATTTGTTGTCGGTCAGTCAGATAAGTCATTGCCTGACGTACACGTCGGTCAGCAAAAAAAGTACTTTTGCCCTCTTTTTGCTGATTCCAGCCTATGTAGGAGTAACCGGCAACAGGTGGCATATACTCAAAATTCTGGTTCTGTTGCTTGATTTGTGAATCATTTTTGAGTTTCTGGTATTCAATCGGGCGTGCATTATAAGTATCAATATCGCCATTTCGAAAGGTCGTTAGCCTGGCGCTGGCGTTCTGGATAACCTTCCACATCACACGATTGAAAGAAGGTTGCACATCACCCCAGTAACGCGAATTTCTGACCAGTTCAATGCCTCCCTGATCCGGTGTCCAGCCTTTAGGGTCAGTAAGCCGGTAAGGACCTGAACCAAACAGCAGACCCTTGGATTCATTGAATTCCTGGGGCGTTTCAAGATAGGGTTTATAAAAATGCTCGGCCAGAATAGCCATACCACCAGCCAGCTCCAGTGCCTCAAAGTAAGGCTCCTTATAAGTAAAGACGACCTCATAAGGTCCGTTGGCGGTAACACTTTTTATTTTTTCATAATAAGCCCGCTCACGAGGCGCCTGTATCTTTTCATTCATAATGAAATTGAAAGTGAACACCACGTCTGAAGCATCCATCGGCTCACCATCAGAAAAGGTCACGTCAGGGCGCAATTTGAAAGAAATAACCAGCCCATCATCACTCACAGACCAGCTTTTAGCCAGCAAGCCATTCCATTCCAGGGTGTCCGGATCACGCGTTAGCAGGCTCTCCAGCACATAACTCTGCACCCGTGAAGCATAGGCATCGGTAGACACCAGCGGCGTGATCGTTTTCAGTGAATTACCAAAGGAATTAACATTCCAGTCACCTTGCGCATAATCAGGTTGCTGGCTGGCATTCCAGGCACGTTTAAAAGCGGGTGCAACCCCCGCAGAGGTTGTTGTTGCGCTACTTGTGTTTGT
>JALVFC010000387.1 GCA_027030285.1 Thiotrichaceae bacterium
GTAGGTGCGTGGTGCGGAAAACAGCACAAACAGGCTGCCAGCCGTCACCTGATTCCAGCTATTGAGAAATTCGGTATACATCTGCTCCATCGGCCAGGCACGGTTGGCACCAATATAATATCGGGTTGGTGCTTGTTTGGATGAACGGTTTTTTGGCGTATACAAGTGTTGTCCACCCTCATAGGCAACCAGCTTCAAGCCATGTTTTTTGACAATATTCTGCTGCCTCTGAATCATCTTGCGTACATTGTTCAGGGAATAGGGGTTTTTGTCGTCTTTTAATAATTTGAAGACACTGGGTACGCTGGTAACTTGTGCTTCGACCTTCTCGTGGGTAAAGAAATAGGGTGCAATGGCAACAACATCAAAGCTCTGTGGTACGCCTGGCATACCCAAAAACATCTCGGTCAGGCGAGGGTTGGCACTCCAGGCGCCGAGTACCCTGACCAAGCGTTTTGAACCACCAAAGGCCTGCTTCCAGATGCGCATAATTTCAGCAGCGCGCTTCACATAGTAGCGATGCCCACCGTTATAATCCAGCCCCAGACCCTGTTTGGCACCCATGCTGCGCACATAACGAGCCGCGGTAAACTGCGGGTTCCAGGCTTCGTTAGTGTATTCAATATATACTTTTAGATTAGGTCTTAAATGCTGCTTGACGTATTGTGCATAGCGCCTTACCAGGTCATCATTGGCGCGCTCCGGTATATTAAACCAGGCGTCGCGATTTAACTTGTTAGCCAGCGCCACCATGACTTCAAGCGGTGCGCCCCGCTTGCCTTCCTTGCCAGCCCAGGTTGCCTCCTGCATGTGTGGCATCTGCCCCCATGATGTCATCGGATTGCGGGTAATGCCGGACATATTCATAAAGCGAATAGTGTCAAAGTCTTTCATAAAGCGCAGGTAGTCCGGATTAAACAGAATCTGTTGATAGTGCGTGGCAAAGGCAAGGAAATTGCCATGACACTGACGCGCATTTTCAACTCGTTTGAACGGGTTGTTTGCACAGATACCCCCGGGCGGCAAGACGCGGATATTGCGAATATAGTTGCGTGGATCACTTTGTTTGATAATGAGTGTGACTTTAAAGAACTTGTCAGCACCAGGGTTAATATAAATGATGTCTTTGCCAGGGCTGCGGGAAATGACTTTGGCGTCATCGGTATACTCAAGTTTGCCCTGACCGTCGTATAGCACTGTGTAATTGCCAACGGGAAGTGTTCCCGCAGGCAGCCAGTGCAACAGGTTGGTACCAGCCTGACCGCCATTTAAATTTTTTGGCCAGCCGTTCTGGTCATACTGGATATATCCATGTGTCAGCTTGCTGTTTGCCTCATCAAAGGGTAGCGCCTGTTTGAACAGGTTGATAAAGGGCACGCTGGAGTCGATTTGCATGACTTCATTGGTATTGATGCCAATGGGGAATTTGGCAGCGTAAAGGCATTGCGTGAAAAGTGCTGCGAGTAGTGTTAAAAATAATTTACTTAGTGATGATGACATGTTAATCCTTTGCTGCATCTTCTGGGGGGTATCATATTGATTATAAATTTAATTATAAGCTCCTGTCACTTATTGAATGAATATTCGAAAAAACAGGCTGGCTGTCTTTTAAAGTACAAGTTTTATATAATCCGCCGCCTTGAATGATTAAAGAACGGGATCAGTCTCATTAAAACTATCAATAACCAGCCTGTAGCAACAGCAGCCAGTGATCACCAGAATGTGTTAGCCCGCTTTATACAGTGGCATCCCGTGGTTCCTTTCTGGCAGGTGATTATCGCACTTGCCCTGTTCTTCCTTGTTTTTGACAATTTCTCACTATGGAAAAGTGTCTGGCAGGTGATTGAGTCATCACATCCGCTACTTTTTGTGGCATCACTGTTTGTTGGATTGTGGGGGTTCTTCAGTTTCTTGCTGACACTGGTTAGCTTTAAGCCTGTCTTTAAGCCGGTTGCCATTGCATTATTGATTGTCTCTGCCGCGGCCGCCTATTTTATGGATAACTACGCGACACTCATTGACAAGGAAATGGTGCGTAATGTTTTCCAGACAGATACCCATGAAGCCAGTGAGCTATTTAGTTTCAAGCTACTGTTTTCGATCTTGTTATTTGGTGTGCTGCCAGCACTACTGCTACTGAAAGTTCGCATTCGTTATCCGCGCATTATCAGGGGCTTGTTGGCGAGAGTTGCTATTGCTGCAGTGAGTCTGGGTATTATGGC
>JALVFC010000388.1 GCA_027030285.1 Thiotrichaceae bacterium
GTATCACCTTTTTTCAGGGGGACTCTGGGGGCAAGATCAATATTATGGGCAACCAGCAGGGTAATATCGGGAGCCAATTTGAGTAAAAAACGCTGGTGTTGATGACCTCTGGTGTCGTCTTTCAGGGTTTTTATGACGGTGCCTTGAGTGCTAAGCCACCAGCCTGATTGTTGGGTGTCCGCTGCCTTGCGAATCTTGTTAAGGATTGTTTGTTGATCAGGCAGTGTGGGTTTATTACCATGCTGTGTGGTGGTTTGGGGGGCTGTCTGTTTCGCTGTTATTTTCTGGAAATATTTATAGCCGCTTGATATTGCCAGTATTACAACGACCAGTATGATTTTTTTCAGTAGTCTGTTTTTCAATGTTTTGCTCGGTAGTTGTGTTTGTTACTCATGTTCAAAGGGTGACTATAGGGTTTGTAGTGCTTTAGCCATGCACCGACGGCACTGTGGTGGTGTACTGGCGCGACTAAAGTCGCACGTCCTATGAATCAGCATTCTGAATACTAACTCATTTTAGTTACCTAAAGGGCGGGATTTAATACTGCAGCAAGGGTAAAATGTAGGCACATTATTTGCCAAATCCTCATAATGTCCCCTCTCCCCTCGGGGGGAGGGTTAGGGAGGGGACTCTTTGGTTTTTGTTTAAAGCCGGGTGGTCTGCTTGCCTATAACGCTGCCAGAGCAGCATCATAATCGGGTTCCTGGGCGATTTCGGGTACTAATTCTCTGTATAGAACTTTATTGTCTTTATCCAGCACCACCACGGCTCTAGCGGTGATACCTTTTAGTGGGCCATCGCTTATCAGAACGCCATAGTCTTTGGCGAAGTTTTTGTCACGCATCATGGCGAGTGTTTGTACTTTATCTACATTTTCAGCTTCACAAAATCTTCCCTGGGCAAAAGGCAAATCTGCCGATATGGTGAGGAAAACAGTGTCCTCGTGTTCTGTAGCAGCTTCGTTGAAGCGCTTGGTTGAAGTGGCGCAAATGCCAGTATCCAGGCTGGGAACAATATTGAGTAGTTTCTTTTTTCCGGCAAAATCTGCCAGTGTCACATCGCTGAGTTCTCCTGTTGTCAGGGTGAAGTCAGGGGCGGTACTACCAGCTTCGGGTAGCTCGCCGTTAGTATTAATTTCATTACCTTCTAGTGTAATGCTTGCCATGTTTCTCTCCTTTGGTGGTAGTTACTGATGGTATTTCTTTAATTGAAAATTGAGTATAGCGGGTTTGTTCGTTTACCTTTTAATTACCTTTACATTTTTATAAAAATAATTGAGTGGTTTGAAGTCTGCCACACAACGCATGGCGGGTATCCACTCGGCTATATGTTTTAGTGTGAATGTTCTGCCGATGTGCTCTTGTTCAGAGTCACCATCGTGAAACAGGATAACTCCTCTTTTTTTTGTACAGATTTCATGCATCACTGTTTGCAGTATTTTGTCACCTTGCTGGTCTGCTTCTCTCCAGTCAAAAGCTGACATCTCCCAGGCTATATGTTGAAAGCCATAGTTGTGCAGGGTTTCAAGTACTGCAGGTTTTTCTGCGCGGTTAAACCAGCCGTCGCCATAGGGCAATCTGAATAATGGTGGGCTGGTGTTGAAATAGGGGGCTAATAGTTGTTTGGAGTGGCTAATCTGGGCTTCCATTTCTGTGTATGGCAGTGTGGAAAGGTGTAAATGATTATAGCTGTGTGAGCCAATAGTGTGTCCTTCGCGGATGGTGCGCTGCAGTGTTTTTTTATGCTCAAGGCAGTATTGCAGGGACTGGCAGGCTGCCTGGTCACCCGTTTGGCAGCGGTTTCTATGGGGCTGGCAGTCTATGCGTTCCGCTATGATAAAGAAGGTGGCTGGTATATGTTCTTTTTTTAGCAGGTCAAGCAAGGCGGGGGTACGATCAGCAGGACCGTCATCAAAGCTCAGGTGTATCGGGTATTTCTCATGACCGGGGCATTCATAGCGGGTTCTTATTGTGTTGCAGTCAGCAGCGGTGAGGTCGAGAATAAAGAAAAAAAGCAGTAGTGGCAGAATGGTTTTCATATAAAATTAGTAAGATATAAATGATAGTTAGTCTGATACATTAGACAATATGCCTAGTAGTATACCTTTTATAAGAAGGAGATAGATATGATCAAGTGTATTCGTTACACTTCGGACAGATGACGGTTTTTGTCAGCAATCATGCTTAATCGGAACTTCTACAATCATAAAAAAAAATAATAAT
>JALVFC010000389.1 GCA_027030285.1 Thiotrichaceae bacterium
TTTCGGCGAACGCATCCGGCACTTGCCTCCTGAATCGGTTCGTATCGCCGGCACCAATACGCTACGCAATATGCAGGACTCCGTCAGCTTTCTGGCAAAAGCCAAAAAAGCACTCGGGCATTCTATTGCCATTATAGGCGGCCAGGAAGAAGCACGTCTGGTATATCTGGGCGTAGCACACACCTTGTCAGACGACGAAGGGAAACGCCTGGTAATTGATATCGGTGGCGGCAGTACCGAATATATTATCGGCAAAAAATTCCAGCCGGAAAAACTGGAAAGTCTGGAAATGGGCTCGGTCAGCATGACGCAAAAGTATTTTGCGAATGGGTTGCTGGCAAAAAAAAACTGGAAACGTGCCAATATCGGAATCTCGCTGGAAATTACACCCATCAAGACTGCCTTTCAGACAGGTCAATGGCAAGTGGCTACTGGCTCATCCGGGACAATCAAGGCAGCCAGAGAAATTACCCGGGCACTGGGACTGGAAAAATTTGGTATCACGCTGTATGCCTTGCACAGCATTCGTGACCGTCTAATTGCCGCAAAAACTATCGATAATATTGATCTTCCCGCATTAAAGGCTGAACGCGCGCCCGTATTTGCAGGCGGGCTGGCAATATTGATAGCAGCCTTCGAAACACTAAAAATTGAACGCATGACCGTTTCCGAGGGTGCGCTACGAGAAGGACTGCTCTACGACCTGATAGGTCGCATTCACCATGAAGATATACGCGAAAAAACCATTAGTGACTTGCAGGGGCGTTTTAATATCGATGCCACACAGTCAAGACAGGTGGCTGAAACAGCTGATCACCTTTTTAAACAGATCAAAAAAGACTGGCAACTCACCAAAAAACAGAAAAAACTGTTGTTATGGTCAGCCACAATACACGAACTGGGTCTGAATATTGCGCATAGCAATTTCCACAAACACGGAGCATATATTCTGGAGCATGCAGACCTGCCCGGCTTTACCCGTAAGGAACAGCACTGGATGGCGATTTTAGTCGAGACCCATCGGCGCAAAATTGATATCAACCTGTTTGACACCTTGCCAGCCCAGGAGCAGTTAAGCGTCAAAAAACTTTGCATCATCTTACGCCTGGCTGTTTTATTGCACCGCTCCAGAAAAGCAGAGTCAGTGCTGCCTGATATCAAGGTCAACGGGGACAATATCTGCCTGTTCTGTCACCAATTTATTAATCGCCCTATGCTACAGGCAGATTTACAACGTGAGCAACGCTGGATAACCCCCCTGGGCTTCGCCCTACAAGCAGGACAACCTTACACTGATTAAAGTGTAACTACTCAGCATAAAGATATGTAAAGATTGCACAAGTTTATTGATGATACGGGCTTCGGCTGCAGGAAGCCTGCCGCAGAGCTTACAGGGATGTATTCACAACGTCCCGGCTCCCACGCTAGTTACGCTGAGCAGTTACATTCAAGTTTAATTGAGCAGCATAGCTTGTGATCGTATGCATATAAAGTTTAATCACCGATTTTCAATGTATTATCTACAAAAAATGGAAGTTTGTTTATTTATATCCTATATACCTCTGAGTAATAGCTTTTTAAACTTGGAGTGAGAGATATGGATATTGCAGAAATTGTCACTATGTTGGTAATTGGTGCCGTAGCAGGCTGGTTAGCAGGAATGGTAATGAAAGGCGGTGGTTTCGGTCTGATAGGGAATATTATCCTTGGAATTGTCGGTTCAGTGGTTGGCACCTTTATTGGTGGCATTATTTCAGGTGTTGCGACCTTACCCTTTTCAGGTTTATTGGGTACATTAATCTGGGCCGTAATCGGTGCTATTGTAGTCCTCGTTATTGTTGGCTTTATTAAAAAGCTACTTTCCTGACGCTATACATTCCCATATTTACAAGCTAAAAAGCCAGAACTCAGCAAACCTGTATTCTGGCTTTTTTATGTGTTCTAGCTGTAAGTAGGTTAACTCATATCCAGCATCATACTATTGAGCTTGCGCACAAACCCTGCCGGATCTTCGAGTTGCCCACCTTCAGCGAGGATAGCCTGATCAAACAAGATATCTGACCAGTCTGCAAAACGCTGATCATCCTTTTCCTCTTCCATTCGTTTTATCATTGGATGAGTAGGATTGATTTCCAGAACTGGCTTGCTGGCAGGCATTTCCTGTCCTGCCTGCTTCATTAGCTGTTGCATATACAACGCCATGTCGTGCTCATTTAGCAC
>JALVFC010000390.1 GCA_027030285.1 Thiotrichaceae bacterium
GACTGTGCTATCCAGAATGGAGATGAGTGTATTGCTGTGTTCTCCCAGCAGGCTGTGTTCCAGTTCCAGATTGCGGCGTGTGGCAGCATCCAGAAAGATACCTTCTTCGCTGCGTTCTACCTGGAGGCTTGTGATATGGGGCAGGGCTGTGCGCTGGGTTTCATTGACATAGCCGAGTAATGCACCGGCGGCAATCAGAGCCAGTGGCATGTCGTCACAGCCGAAACCGGACAGGTCTTTGGTTTTAAATTGTTTGCACAGTAACTGTTGAGCGGTTTCCAGATCAAAATGCCAGGGTGCGCGGGCAGTGAGTGCGTAGCTGCTTCCAAGTGATGGTTTTTTATCTTCCTCATAAAGAATTTCGGAAGGTTGCAGCCGTTCGATTTCACTGGCTAACTCATCACTGTCAGAGATGTTCTGGATGGCGAAATGTCCACTGCTCAGGTCAATGCTGGCAACAGCGTATTGATCATTCTGCTCGGCAATTGCGGTGAGCAGGTTGTCTTTGCGTTCACTTAGCAGGAAATCATCTGTCACGGTGCCCGGCGTGAGGATGCGGGTTATTTTTCGTTCTACCGGACCTTTACTGGCAGTAGGGTCACCAACCTGTTCACAGATGACGACAGCTTCGCCCAGTTTTAGCAGGCGTGACAGGTATTGTTCGGCTGAGTGGTAGGGAACGCCCGCCATCGGAATGGCTTCGCCATTGGATTTACCCCGTGCAGTGAGTGTGATATCCAGAAGTTGTGCTGCGCGTTTGGCGTCTTCAAAAAAAAGCTCGTAGAAATCACCCATGCGGTAAAACATGAGGGTATCGGGATATTCCGCCTTGATGCGCAAATACTGTTGCATCATAGGCGTGTGCTTGCTGGTCGACATGCAGCAGAATGTAGCAGATTGACTGGCTGAAATGAAGCGTAGGATTTATGCAGGCAAGCGTATGCGCACTCTGGCACCAACCTGTGGCGAAACCAGTAATTCGATAGTGCCGCCAGCGGCTTCGATGATTTCAGTACAAACAGCGAGTCCGATTCCCTGACCTTCGGTCTGACTGTCTGCACGAATGCCACGTTTTAACAGCTTGGAAGGGTTGTTGTCCGGGAAGCCCATGCCATCATCATCTATATTGATGATGAGGAAGTTGCCATCAGGCTGTACATTGATTTCAACCAGTTTTTCGCAAAAACGGCAGGCATTGTTAAGTAGGTTACCAAAGAGTTCTAGAAGGTCATCATCATCCATGCGTACTTTGGCTTCGCTGTCCACTTTGATATTGATATCAAAGTTCTTGTCATGGTAGACCTTTAATAAAGATTCTTTCAAGCGCACTAATACAGGTTTTAATGGGCGCGGGCTGATCATGGCATGGTGATTGGTGACCACAGCCCTTCTTAACTGATAGGAGACAATATCCTTCATGCGGTCAAGTTGAGTAGATACACCTTCGATGGATGGGCTTTTATCAGGATTGTTTTCTTCCTGGTCAATATAGCCTTGAATGGCCGATAGTGGTGTTTTTAAGCTATGTGCGAGATCATCCAGTGCGTCCCGGTAACGCCTTTTCTGTCCTACTTCATATTGTACAAGTGCATTGATAGTGCCTTTAATAGGGTTAAGTTCTTCAGGGTAATGGTTGATAATGGTTTCCTGTTCTCCAGACTCCAGTCGTTTGATTTCTTCTTCGAAATCCTTGATGGGTGAAATAACCCAGTAGCTGGTAGCCAGTTGTGCCAGTAGCACCAGTAAAGCAGAGGCGCTAAACAGAATAATAAGATGCGCACGCATATCATCTTCACCTGAAAACAGACTCTCGGCTGATTTGGCTATGACTAGCTGGTAGTGACCATAAGGACTGTGCTGAAAACCATAGGCGTAAACTATGTGCTGTGTATCCTGATCATCCTCAAGCTCGGTATCCGGATTTTCGGGTTTGAGTCTTTTTATAATGTCCTCTCCAGGCTTGGCTGAAATAGGATAAGTGTATAGCGTTTCATGAAGATCATCACTGGAGAATGAGGAGCTTCTCAAATTCGTAAAAGGATCAATGCTATGCCAGTGAATAATTTTTGTGTTGGTGTTTTGTATATAGGCAACAGTACTTTGCACCGAGTCGCTAAACCCCTTTTTGTCAAACAGATCCTGAAGCTTCTTGTGAAGGTCATCCTCAATCGTGAAATTGCCTTTTTCGAAACTGAAGTAGCCGAGTAAGTCGAATCCTAAATCTTTGAGTTCTGCACGTTCATTCTCCAGTTCACGGTTAGAGATGAACATGGAGAGTATAAGTCCTAAAATGAAAATGCTACCCATAATGATCGCAAAAGAGCTTACGAGCTGTCGGGCACGCAGTGAATTCATGCAGTATTAATTCTGGGCAGAGTGAAACGGTAACCGCGCCCACGGAGTGTTTCGATAGGCTTTAGTGAGTTGTTTGGGTCTAGCTTGATACGCAAACGGCGAATAAAGACCTCAATGACGTTAGAATCACGGTCGGAATCGTCATCATACATTTTTTCAGTCAGCTCGGTCTTTGAGATAACTTTGCCTGCATGTAGCATAAGATGCTCTATAACTTTGTACTCATAGGCTGTAAGGGTTATTTCCTCGTCATAAAGAAAGACACGCTGTTCAGAAGTATTCAGGCGTACAGGACCACAGACCATTTCTGATGCAGCCCAACGACCAGTGCGACGTAGCAGCGCACGCACACGTGCCAGAAGTTCTTCCGCATGGAAGGGTTTTTCCACATAGTCATCAGCGCCAGCCTCCAGACCTTCTACCTTATTCTGCCAGCGACTACGTGCTGTTAATATTAGAATAGGATAGTCAAGCCCCTTGGCGCGTACATTCTTGATGATATCTATACCGTCAATTTCGGGTAAACCAAGGTCGATAATGGCGACGTCAATTGGGTAATCCAGAGCGTAGTGTAGACCCATTTTGCCATCAGCTGCAGTGTCAACGACAAAGCCAGTTTTTTTCAGTTCTTCTTTGACTTGTTCGCGGATATCGCTATCGTCCTCAATTATTAAAATTCTCATTGTTTTTTAGCCAGTAGTAATTAAGTGATACACCCCTATAGCCCCAGAGGTAATGAGTTCATCTAGTGATAATATATGGTATCTAGACAGGTGCATACCATAGCAATTTTTTTACTTAATGTGCAAGAAAAATAGGCACAGCATTTGGAAAAATTCAAGTCATATGGAATGGAGGTTTTGGTTTTGCAGATGAGTGGTATGGGATGGTTAAGAGGGCGGCCTAAATCACTCTCGAATTTATTGGGCCTACGAGTAATATTGAGAGTGATGGAAAGTCACTCTTGCAAAAGAATCTACTGCTAATGATGACTTGCCATAAGTGATAATGGTTTATCACGGAGTGATTTGTAAGCAGTGTATTGGCAACTTAGGGTGTCTTTAGATAATTTGTAGTAAGTGGGTAACTACTCAGCTTGCACTCGCGTTGTCCGATTTTTGCACCGTCTAAATGGAAAATAGTTGGGGTGAGAGCAGGATGCGGTAGCTTTGAAAGTGCTCATTTATGCTTATAAACTCCGCGCTTTCGTCTTGAACTCGAACAACACGAGCGCAATTGAGCAGTTACGGATTATGCTGAATAGGTATGTTTGTAGTTCAGGTTTCCTGAGGATAGAAGCCGTCATTGTTTTCGTTTTGATAAAGAACCAATAGTTACAGCTACCGCTAACTTTGTTATCAAAGACATGACAAATTCTATCTCACAGGAATCCCGGCAAAAATCAATACAAGTGAATTTGTTTTTTCAGTTGTGTAGAATCAACTACAACCAACATGAATGACTAATAGTTCACCTGATTTGTCAATTAGCCTGACATTATGACAGTCGGTGCCATAGGCTTTGTAACCTTTTCGTACTGAAAGTATCCGTCCACTATAGACTTTTTTAACCGCAGAGATGATTTCTAGCTTTGTAGCAGGTTTACTCTGATCCGCTTTATGTAAAGGGACAGAATGTTTTGCATTCGTTGGTGTTGCATTAACTGACCCCGCAAAAGCTCCAGTTAATAATACGGCAGCTATAGAAGCTTTTCTGCAAGACAATAATATCTTTGGAATATCCATTTTGTTCCCCAATCTGTTTTAGGAGCCTCTGATTAAGTCTGAGTGGGATTTCTCGATTGATAGTCACTCTATTAGAGAGGTTTTTAAGCAAAAATCGGATAATTTTAGCTTTGAGAAAACCGCTCACGGCTTGATCAGGAGATCCTTAGTTAGCCCAGCCGCTATCCTGTCTATTATTTTGATCTTGTGGTAGCAGATATGACTAACTTTATATCATGTTGAGATGAATGGAGTCTTAACAAAGTAAAATTTATTTGGTTAATTAGTAATTATTATAAATAAAGTTAAGTTGTTGCTACTTAGAGGTTCTAAAATTCTGTCCTGCAGGAATTCTTGTGTAAATCAAGCAGAGGACTGAGACCTTTCCAGGTCTCTATGCTTGATTCATGTACATTCTTGTATGATGGGAAGCGTAAAAAAATATAGCTGATAAAACAGCAAAAATGAGTACATTCGTTGCATCATGCAGGTTAAATTCAACAAGGGAATGTAGCAGCATGATTAACAGACTAATACCAGCACCAATGCGCAGGTAGTGTATTTTGCGGACTCTTATTCGCTTTACGCGATACCATGTCCTTATGGATAAGTATATGAAAGTAAGTATGAAAAATATACCTATTAGTCCAGTTTCAAAGATCAGCTCCAGATAATCATTATGTGCGTGATTGATAAATCCAGTTTGTGTAACTGGTTGAAAAATCCTATAAATATCCGGGAATGTACCAGGGCCACTACCTACAGGGAAGAAAGAAGCTATGCCCTCTCCGCTCACTGAGAACATAAGCCAGCGACCATCAATAAATGGATTATTAACCAGAAACCGGTTGATAACCGGAGTCAGATTGAGGAATGAAAGAAGGATAATGATACCAATAGTAACGAACAGGATATACAGGACGGACTGTTTGCTTGCACTATTATGCATGAAAACTATGTAAGCTAAAATCAGGCTAAGTAAGGCAAGTGGTATACCCGCACGTGAGCCTGAGAAAAAAGCAGCAGAGACAAACAATATGGTTAACAGGCTGTACAGAATATAAAGCATCATGGAGATAGAGCCATCATCTTTACGTTTTTTACCGTGTTGTAGTTCATGGGCAAATAATGAAAGAACCAGTGGTAATGCTATCTCCATTAACAAGACAAAATGATCAGGATTTGGGTAGGTTCCCAGTGCTATTCCTTGTTTTAACCGTGGAATACCAAAATAAAAGAAATCATTATTTGTGCTGAACTGAATGACAGCCAGGCTGGCCTCAGCAGTAGCCAGACCCAGTATGAAATAAATAATAAAGAGTTTTTGTTGCTCAGGTAGAGCGCTAACGGTTAAAAAGATCGCGATGGGGGGCAGGAGTGCAAAAAATGCGTGTTCAGTGCGATAGGGAATTAGTGATAATGTTCTGCTCACATCAAGTTCTGGTTGCTGTGTTAATATCCATTCAAGAACCTGTGAATAAACCTGACGTCCAGGTAATTGATTCCAAAGCTCTGTTGGCAGTGGAATAAGGTACAGCAAGGGGGTAAGTAGTATAAGCAGTACTACAATCCATGTTGTTCTATTGATAAAGTCATACTTTTGCTGAAGCAAGAATAAAGTCATTAACAACACAATCGAGAGGGCTTCTACAGCAGGAGTTGTGCTGAGTATTTCCGTTCCTCCCATAAATGGAAAGCTGGCCAGAAGAATAACGGTCAGCGTAGTGAGAAGATAATGTTTAACAAAGTACATATTTAGCTTTATCTCTATTCGGTTTTGATAATTTTCAGGTCATCAAACCATATGTCGCCTCTTACACGGCTTTCTACAGAGTTTTCACCTGCTAAGATCAGGTACAGTTTTTGTGCTTTACAGTCAGGTCTTTGCGGGACGGTAAAATTGAAATGTCCTTCTTTCCAGTCATAATCACCACTTAAAAGTTCACTGGAGGTAATATTCATGGATTCGTTTTCTGTTTCTTTATTTTTAAAGCAGTCCACTCTCCATTTGAGACCAGCTAATGATTCAAGATTGGCTCTACTTTGAAAGCTAAGGCTGTAGTTGCCAGGTGTTAGTACAAGGTATTGCCTAATAAATCCCCAGTAGTCATCAATCCATGTGTTGAAGGCAATTCTTAAGCTCCTAAGACCCTCTTTTTTGCTATAGGTATCGAAATAAACCTGGATATTGTTTTTATCAGTAAGCATCCAGTTGAATTCTTCATTAATATATCTGCTTTCAAAACTACCATCGTAAATTAACCCTGCAAATTCGGCCTTGTCATCAGGTAGTGCTTTTTCCCAGATGTCATGCGCTTTTTGCCAGTGGTTTTCACTGATTAGTTTAGAAATGTAGAGCTGCCTGTTTTTCTTATCCGTATTACCATTTAGTCTGGCTTGCTGATAAAAGCGTTCCACTGCTTCCAGATTGTTCGGCTGCTTGACCATATATTGAAAAAATTCACTCCACCAGGAAGGAGGGTTAGCATGATAGGGTTGGAAAAGCTGGCTGGAGTTTTCATATTGAGCTAGCTTGTTCAGAACAGGAAATATTCTGGTTGCTGCCCGGCTGGAAGCAAAATATTCACCTTGAGGTTGTTGTTGCAAAACAATATTCCAGGCTTTCATAGCCTTTTCAATATTATTGTTTTTGACCCAGAAGTCAGCTACTAGCCAGATAGAAAGGTCATGAGCTGGCCAAAGGTGTGCAGACAACTGCGCGGCTTGTGTGGCCAGCCCGGTATGTTTTTCCTGATCAAGAACCATCATCAAAATAGACATTGCCATACCACTGGAAGGGTTGTTGGCCAGTGTTTCAAGTGCTTGGGTTTTGGCAATATCATAATTTCCCTGAGTATATTTCTGCCATGCTATCTGTTCATGCGCATAAGCATGCCGTGGATTAACTTTGATGACCTGCATCAGTTCATCAAGCCTGGGTTCTGGTCTGGTAAGGATGGATACAGGAATACCTTCGCTGATACTTAATAGGCGAATCAGTAATACCAGGCCGATACAGACGGCAGTAACTTTAATGAGAAGTGATTTTATCATTCTGACTTGGATGTGGATTTTTTAGTTAGCCCATAAGTCCTAAACGTGAACTTACCCAGTGATTTAACTTGCAATTTGGAAACATTAGAAGTATAAAATCTAGCTATTATAACCACAAACTGGATCATAATTCTACGGGAATAGCGAACAAGAATTACAAAGGTAGTGAGTATGTATACAGAGAGGCTTAATATAAACCAATTCGTTGATAATGCTTCTTTTAAAACGAGCGAGCATATGGTGGCTACTTAATCTGCTGGATGTCGTGTATTCTTGTCCATTCAAGAAAGAAGCTTTTGTCTTCTGGCCGGTTCTATTATTTGATTAATGGCGTAACCCCGACTATAACTAGATTTAAATTCACAATACTAAAAGGTTCACAAATGAAGCAGTGTCATATAAAAATTTTCATGCTCATAGCACTTGGGTCAACTGTCGCATTGTCAGGATGTAGTTCCTCGGGGACAAGTATGGGTGATTCGTCACCTTCTTCTGCTGGAGATGGTAATGTCTCTGAAAAAGGCATCTTTTCCAGTTTGTCAGAATTACATTACACGCCGACAGCTGAAGGTGCATATAAAATAGCTCCAAACGATTTAATCTCTATCAATGTTTTCAGAGTAGCCGAGTTATCAGGCAAGACCCGGGTTGATCAAAATGGGCGAATTTCTCTACCGTTAGTCGGTGTGATGCAGGTTGCCGGATTAACTCAACAGCAACTAGAGAAAAAGTTAGCCCAGAAGCTATCTCAAACCTATTTGCAAAATCCGCAAGTGAGCGTGTTTGTTGAAGAACAGACTAGTAAGGAAGTTACGGTGGGTGGAAGGGTCAAAAAAGCGGGCGTCTTCCCTCTCAAAAGTGCAACAACGGTGTCACAGGCTATTGCCATGGCAGGTGGTTTGAGTGAGTTAGCTGATCCGTCCAAGGTGGTACTATTTCGCCCAATGAACAACGGGCACTTTAAAGCTTATCACCTGAATCTAAAGGCTATTCGGGAAGGTAAGATGCGTGATCCCTATATTCAGGGTAAAGATCAGGTCATTGTGCATGAGTCTGGCTCTAGGGTATGGCTTGGTAGAGTGTTAAGTGCTACCAGAGGTCTCATTTCACCGTTTAGTCTGTAATATTCTTGCTCTGGGCAGGTTGCTAATAGAGTTTCCTGTCCAGTTGTGCTCCAGAAGCAAATATGAGCAGGTTGAGTAGTTACTACTCCTGAGTACTAACAAAATTCTCAAACCCAGTGTCCTGGGTATAAGCACCGTGGCTATACTGTGGTTATGTAGTATCGATCTTTTTTTGCATCAGGTAGTGTTCTATCTCCCCATATAAACAATGTGAAGCCTTGACTATCTCATAGCCGTTTTTTTCATAAAATTCGGTTGCTGATTTTCGGCTATGCAGGATAATTTTTTGAGTGTCACTCTGTTTCAGAGATGATTCAAGTGAGCGGAGTATTGCACTTCCTACACCTGTTGCCTGAAAATCTTCAGCTACTGCCATATAGCGGATTTGTGCTGTAGCAGGGTTAACTTGATGTAGCCGTCCG
>JALVFC010000391.1 GCA_027030285.1 Thiotrichaceae bacterium
CTGACTACGAAGCAAAGTTATTATGAGTTGAAGTTACATTTGGAAATGTTTAAGAACAACCAACCAGATATACTAAAAGACTTTAATGCATATTTAATCAATCAAGATAGTATGCTTGCCAAACAAAATAGAGAGGCCGTTATCCGGACGAGAGAGAAGTATGAGGCGCAAAAGAAACAAGACGAAAATGAAAAACTTGCCTCTCAGGCTAAGTTGGCTTCCGAAAAGTTAAAAAACCAAAAACGCCTGACCAGAATTGGTGTTATCAGTGTGGTGACACTTTTCATCTTGCTTTCTATCATCTACTTCCAGAACAAAAAGCTAATGATATTGAATAGTGCCCTGGCCGACGAAAATAAGTGGATTAGTCTGCAGAAACGGGAGATTGCACATAGGAGCAAAAACCAACTGGCATTGGCTCTCAACCTAACCGCTAACCAAAAGTATGGGGTAGAAGATATGAGAGTCAGGCGGGTCATTGAGGAAAGTGAAAGCAGGCTGAGGGCCCTGGCCTCCGTGAACAAACGCCTTTTGTGGGATGGGCAATCCATAGTAAATATAAGGGAAGTATTGGAGGATGTAGTAGCCAATAATATATATGGTTTTTCAGATGGCAAAGTGGAGCACTACGTTTCGATTGTAGATTTATATCTGGAGTCAAGTAAGGCCACGACAATTGCTTTGATTGTCAATGAGCTGATGCTGAACACCTTTAAACATGCTGGCCGTGGAGTATTGGAAAAAACCATAATTCATGTGGCTGTGACATACCAAAACGGCTTTCTGATGCTCACATATGCGGATAATGGGAATGTTAATGCCAAGTCTTTGAACAAAGGCGAAGGCTTGACCCTGATAGATGGGCTGTTGGGACAAATAAATGGCTCAAAAAAAACCGATCTGACTTCTGGGTTTAGAGTTGAACTAAAAATTCCGATCTGATGACGTTGAATAAGAAAGACATCTCAATTATTGTCGTCGAGGATGATTTTGTAGCTTCTCAGACCGTGTCCGGCTATTTGCGCAAGTTTGGTTGTTCGAGTGTGCATTGTGCAATGAATGCCGGTGATGCATTGAGAATCATGCAGGCTCATCGGATACAAATGGCCATAATTGATATTGGCTTGGGTAAAAACAGCATGGATGGCGTTGAGCTGGCCAGAGTGATAAATAAGAGATTCCCCAGGTGCGCAGTTGTGTTTCTGACTTCTTATTTCGATGGAATTACGCTGGAGCGAGTTGCCAATGTGCGATATGAGGCTTACTTTGTAAAACCTGTCGGGGAAAGAGAATTTTATGTCAACCTGGAATTAATATTTCGAAAAATTTCCCAGGAGTATATTTTTCCTCGGGAGAATATTATTATTCGCGAAAACGTGCGGGATGCAATTTTCTTGAAGGGGGCTTCAAAATTCTATCATAGAATCAGTATAAGTGATATTCTTTATATAAAAGCAGATAAGGATGCCAAAGGGATAGACTTTTTTTTGGTTGATGGTCGGTCATACTTTTCTTATGCCAAGCTGGCAAGTGTTGTTGAGAAGGTACAGCATCCGGATTTGTTGCGTGTGCATCGTTCGTATGTCGTAAATTTGAGGCATGTATCTAGTAAATCGGATCGCGCGCTAATAATGTCGGATGGCAGGAATATAAAGATAGGCCCGACCTATAGGGATGTTGTTGACCGGTGCTTTTGGGTTCTTAGATCCAAATGAAAGTGATTCGCAGGATGTTTTTGATGTTTTAGTGTATAAATATTGGGGTTTGGAGTCTTTGGAGTGTTTCAAGTGATGGATTAACGTAATTTTATGCCAGTAAAGCATACAGGTGGGAAAACAACTACCCGGAAAGATGGGGTAGATGGCGTTTGGGTGATTAGCAGAGCTTCGGTTGTTGTTTTATCGGAGGATCTGTTAAGGTTGGATTTTGCCAGTCAACTCGCCGGCTTTTCGTCTGTGTAGAATTCGGTTTAGCTGCTTGACGAGGCTGGTGAGTTTCCATGGAATGGCAACTCGTGGAGAACGCCTCTGCTTATTATTGGCTCAGGCTGCTCATGCTGGGGCTCAAATAAGTGCAGCGCGTCGGTTTGTTTTGCGCAGAAAGAATAAGGATGATCGCTGCAACAAACAGGACTCTCCCGGCATTTGCAGATGAAATTGGAGGAAGTCTGGAATATGAATACGAGCATTGTAAAGGTCTATAACGGGA
>JALVFC010000392.1 GCA_027030285.1 Thiotrichaceae bacterium
CACCGTAAGTACGTGATTCATGGTGCGCTTCCTTAGTCGACATACCCTACTAAGCTGCAATTACTCCATTAATCAAAACTATGTAATCAACAACCTCCTAGCCTTTCAGAATACCACCAAATTTTCTTTCCAGTTTGGAAACTCCGTCAACCTTCTGCATACGGATTAATTCTTCAAAATTGCCCTCTGCTGCCAGCTTAGCCTGTTCAATCCAGGATTCCAGATGCTCTACACCTTTATACTTATCTCCATAGGTATCCAGAATGGCACGTATGTCTGCCTCGCTTCTTTTAGCCAGCTCTTGCCAGGTTAATACGCCATTACTGTGTAAAATCTTTTCCATAACGGGTCCGATACCTTCGATTACTTGCAAGGCATCTGATTCCAGTCTGGAGAAATCCAGCCCTGAAGCTGCTTCGCTAGCAGATGATGCAGTTGCATCATTTGTACTGCTACTTGTTGCTGTTGCAACATCAGACATAGAAAGATAATTATCTTCAAGTTTTGATGAGCTACCATCCGCTTTTTGCAACTGAATAAGCTCTTGTGTTTTCCCTTCTGCTGCCAGACTGGCTTGTTCTATCCAGGATTCTGCATTGACGAGGCCTTGTTGCCCCTCAAATAGTGCTAGCAAATCATCTTTTTCCATGGACGCAAGGTCACGCCAGCTTCTCACTCCATTATTATGGAGTGTCTTTTCCATAGCAGGTCCAATACCTTCAATAATCTGTAAATTATCTGGTTGCAAGCTGGCAAGACCTGTTGCCTCAGTATCACTTGTACCTTCAGTACTTGCTCCGCTTTCACCGCCAGTATCAGCCGTCACATCGGAAGTTGTCCCAATAACCGACAGAAAATTATCTTCAAATTTTGAGGAACTCCCATCTGCTTTTTGCAGTTGAATTAGCTCTTGTGTTTTTCCTGCTGCTGCCAGACTGGCTTGTTCTATCCAGAATTCTGCATCCACCATGCCCTGTTTCTGGCTATCGAACATGGACAGCAAGCTATCCCTATTCGTCTGGGCAAGATCGTGCCAGGTGTAAATACCATTCTTGTTTAATGTTTCCTGCATCACTGGCCCAATACCTTCAATAATTTGTAAATTATCGGCTGCTATTCCAGCGAGATTACTAACCTGACTGTCCTTCTTATGAACTTCTCCACCGACCGCCTCGACTCCTGCTGCCCCCAATGCAGCAGCACCTTTCGCAGACAACTCATTATCTTCATCTACTAGTGTAGTATCAGTATCATCACCTTCTACAACTTCAACGCTTTCCGTTGCAACTGGAGTACCTACTGCCTCTGCGACTTCAGGGGTTTCTGTTGCCTCCTCTTCTTCGACTTCATCAGTTAATACCTCATCATCACCGATACTATGTACAACAGGGATCTCATCAGGCATTGCTGTATCGATGGTTTCCGTAGCTGACTTATTATCTATAGTTACTTCAGCTACCTCACTGGTAACCGCGATGTTATCAACATCCTCTGCTGCAGTTAATTCAGGAGTAACACCTTCTGTTTCGGATTCACCTGTACCCACATCTAAAGTATCAGTTTCCTTGTTAGTACCATGTGCCAATTCTGTCTCATCATCAGAGAAGGCACGATTGACCGCCCCTGCTGTTGCGGCTACACCCGCAGTTGCCACTCCCTTGGTTACTGCACCGAAAGAGCTGTCCACATGTTCTGGTCGACCTATATCTTCGGCTTCCCCTCTCTCTCGAAAAGCCAGTTTATCGGCAGTACTGGCATAGGAAGCATTGACTCTATTGCTATTCTCGGATGAGTAGTCCACAGAGCCAACGCTCACCTGAGCCCTATTGCATAACATGCGTTTTAACCATCTTCCCAATATCAGCCCAAGAGCAAATGAGATTAATAACCAGAATAGTGTTTGCAGAATAAAATACGTCATTCCATTTACCTCTTTTCTAAATAAAGCTTTAACATAGCTCTGTGCATCTTTACAGGTGAAAGATAGTTAAACTGTGCATTTTAACTGTAGGTCAAATATCTATGTAGTAGTGTAGTACATCACGGAAAATATTCATGGGATGATACTATTGGCTGTCCTGAGTGCCAATGAAACCCCGATCAATGCCCCTGTTTGTTATATACTTGAGACAAGAGATTCCCGTTATGTGCTTTTTTTATCGCTTACCACAAACCTTGTCATATTGTTGCCGTCATATTGTTTC
>JALVFC010000393.1 GCA_027030285.1 Thiotrichaceae bacterium
CGGAGCGTCCCTGGCAAAACTATATCAAGCGTGTTATTGGCTTACCCGGGGATACCATTCGCTGGCAGGCTGACAAGCTGACTATCAATGGCAAACCCATACCGCATGAGGCATATGATGAGTACACAGCCGTTGATCAGCGTGGCGAGAAGATTCCGTCCAGCCGTCTAAAAGAAGACCTGTTGGGCGTTAAGCATGATATTATTCTGTATCATACGAATGCGCCGCTGGATGGTCGCCCCATGCTTGTCGATGGGAGCCATTTCCGTACGCTTGATAATAGTTCGGTTAGAGAAGTCGTTGTGCCTGAAGGTAAATATTTTGCAATGGGTGACAACCGCTTTGGTAGTAGTGATAGTCGTTCCTGGGGATTTGTGCCTGCTGAAAATCTGGTTGGAAAAGCCATGTTTGTATGGATGCATTATGCAGGCAAAAATGATGGCTTTGGATTTTCCCGTATTGGAACAAAAATTAAGTAAAACCGGAAGCCGCGAATGCGGGCGGGCATCACAATAATTACAACCAACTCAATAACAATAAAAATGAAACAGGAAAATTACAGTAACAACCCTGGCAGCTGTGCAAGAAGCTGTTTAGAAGCTAAGCGTTTATGTTATACAACAGGTAAATATTCTGGAGAACTAGGCAAGCAGCAAGGTGCGACCTTTGTTTCCTGGCTGGTTGGAGTTGCTATCTTTCTTTTTCTCGGGATTACAGGGATAAAGCTGGCTCCGGTATATATGGAATATTATACTATTAAAGGCATGGTGGATGAGTTTGCTGAAAACCCTGAAACCAGAAAAGCAAATAAGCGCATGTTGCGTGATGCGATTGACAGACGCCTGAATATCAATTCACTGGATCGGCACTTATCTGCTAAAAATTTCACGATTGAAAAAATTAAAGGTAGCAAGCGCCGACAAATCACGGTTCAATATGATGTCAGAAAACCCTGGTTTGCCAATCTGGACTTTATAGCTACCTTTAATTACACCAAAGAGATAGGTATTGATTAAACTCACCAAACTTCTTGATCATCAATTTATGGGTACGGATAATTTCGTCCGTGCTATTACCCATCGCAGTGCTGCTGGTAAACATAATGAGCGTCTGGAATTTTTGGGTGACAGCGTATTGGGCGTTGTTATCACAAAAGAGCTTTACCTGGCACTACCAAATGCGAGTGAAGGCTATCTTAGCCGCTTAAGGGCATCACTGGTAAATGCTGATACTTTGGCAAAAATTGCCAAAGAAATTTCTTTGGGTGATTTCCTGAAACTGGGGCCGGGCGAGTTACGCTCAGGTGGGCATCACCGAAACTCGATACTTGCTGATGCTTTGGAAGCCGTTATTGCCAGTGTTTATCTGGAAAAAGGCATGGTAGCAGCCGAGAAGTTTATCCTTGAGATCTTTGGTGACAGACTGGACGTTAGCAAACTACCCAGTGAACATAGCCTGAAAGACCCAAAGAGCCGCTTGCAGGAAGTTCTGCAAACCCATGGCTACGCAATTCCGCGTTATAAATTATTGAGTGTTAGCGGTGAAGCACATCAGCAACAATTCAAGGCGGAATGTTTTATCAAAAGCCTGAATATCCGTACCGAAGGTGTAGCCCGCAGTCGTCGCAAGGCTGAGCAAGCCGCTGCGGAATCGGCTTACCAGCAGGTTAACCTGTGAGTAATGGTTTAGCTTGAGGACCTCCCTATGAAACAACGCTGTGGTTATGTTCCCATCGTAGGACACCCCAATGTTGGAAAATCCACGCTGTTAAATCTGCTTGTCGGCTACAAGCTTTCTGCTATAGCCAATAAACCACAAACCACACGCACTAATTTACGTGGCATTGTCACTGGAAAATATCTTGCTGGTGACGTTGCAGGAGGCGAAGAAGAAACACATTACCAGTTGATTATCACAGATACCCCAGGCATTCACCAGCGCTCTGGCAGTGCACTAAATCAGGTACTCAATCGCGAGGCGACTGCGGCTCTGGAACAGGCTGATGCCGTGGTGATGATTGTTGAAGCTGGCAAGTGGACAGGTGAAGATGACCTGGTGCTATTGCGTCTTCGGGAAGTTACAGCGCCCGTTTTTCTGCTGGTAAACAAGATAGACAAAATTCCCAAAAAAGAAGTATTGTTGAGTTATTTGCAGGAGGTATCAGCAAAAAGGAGTTTTGAACAGATATTCCCCGTTTCTGCGA
>JALVFC010000394.1 GCA_027030285.1 Thiotrichaceae bacterium
TCTCCTCCACAGGGTCTGCCGGGGCGCGATCGGGTATTCCATGCCATCACATCAAAATGTGCCCAGGGCGTTCCTTCTGGCACAAATTCATTCAGGTACAAGGCAGCGGTAATCGCTCCCCCATAGCCTTCAGGTGAGCTGTTCAGCAAGTCTGCCACTGAACTATCCAGTTGAGAACGATAGGGTTTATGTAGTGGCAACTGCCAGATAGGTTCACCTGACAGCTCACTGGCATTTACTAGCTCAGCGGCCAGCATGGGTGAATTACTAAAGAATACGGGGACTTCTGTCCCCAGCGCGACTCTTGCAGCACCCGTGAGTGTGGCAAAATCAATCATCAGATCCGGCTTTAAGGCAGCGGCTTCCGAGAGTGCATCACACAAAACCAGGCGACCTTCCGCATCCGTGTTATCTATTTCAACCGTTTTACCCGCACGTGTTCGAATGACATCACCCGGGCGAAAAGCGTTCCCGGAAACGGCATTATCTACTGCCGGTATCAGTACGGTAAGCTGTACGGGAAGCTGCATCGCCATAATCAGACTTGCCAGCCCAAGCACATGAGCCCCACCGCCCATGTCTTTTTTCATATTGCGCATAAATTTGGATGGCTTCAAATCCAGCCCCCCAGTATCAAAACAAACCCCCTTACCGATCAGGCAGACATGTGGATTGCCCTGTTCCCCCCATTGCAGACGTAAGAGTCTAGGCGTATGGCTACTTGCCTTGCCGACAGCGTAAATGGCAGGGTATTCGGTTTTTAAGGTAGCTGAGTCAACCACCTCACTAAAGTCTGCGCCAAACTGTGTAGCCAGCTTTCTGGTGGCACGCGATAAATCTTCCGGCATCATGCGGTTAGGTGGTGAGTTTATGAGATCCCTGACCAGAGTGATTGCATCTACAACTGCCAGCACAGGCTCTATATTTTCCAGATAAAGCAAGGCATAGCTTTTCTTTTCCGGCTTTTCAGTTATCTCAAAAGAATATTGTCCCAGTGCCCAGCCTATCGCCAACGCTTCTAGCTGCTCACTCTGCAAGTCTCCTTCCAGGTGATAGTTGCCCTCTGCCAATGCGCCTGAAATATTACCCAATGCCCAGCGAATATGCTCATCATTACTCACTCCAAAAATGATTTTCTCAACACCTCCTTCAGCATCAGGTACGGCGCAATACTGCGAGTCTTTGGCAGTGAAGTGATTTTGCTCCAGCCAGCTCTGCGTTTTATTGTCCTGCTTTGCCAACCAGTGATCAAAGTCATCAGTCGCGACGGGAATAAGGGGAATACTATTGGACTGCCTAGAGGTCTGGAACATATGAAATTTCTTTGTAATGTGCTTGAAAAGCGGTGTTATAGCGTTTTATTGCACTGCGCACAAGTAGTCTGTATGCAGTCTGTGATTTACTGCGACAGATGACTGTCTTCTGCGATAAGCATGAGCTTTCTGACATGCCAGGGAATGTATAGACGGATATACGTTATGTGGATTTTTCCTGTTGATCAGAATCTTCCAGAAGTTCATCAGGGAGACGGGCTTCTGGAATCTTGTGTCCCAGTTTACGCTGCCAGTTCAGAATCACCCGAAACTGGACTACAGGTGGTTTTTTCTTTAGCAGGTGGTCACAATGCCCAATACCCTTGATTTCACAAAGGTAGGTAACTGCATTAAACCATGCCTGATCAAAACCTTGTGTCTTGATATTGAAGTTACGGCAATAGAGTTTGCCATCCTGACTGCCTGAAACAACAAATGCAGGTGTGTAATAACGCACTTTACGCTTGCGCTTTGTCTTCGCACCACGTTTTGGGCGTTTTTTGGTATTCACCAGAAACTTCATTTTGATACCGCCGACACCCGTCACATAGGCAGAATTTCTACGCTTCTCAAGGCGCTCCTTATTGCGCTGTGCAGCAATAAGATTGGCTTCAAATTTCCACTCACTCTCTACAGCTTTGGCTTTTTTCCGGTCACGAATCAAGTCTTCCGGTGTCTTTGGATGAAAGTATTTTTGACGCAGCTTGCCACCTACGGACACGGCTACCCGTATTTGTGAACCATCTTCCTTTTCATATATTGGCATGCAAAAACTCCACTCACAGCCCTTACTTATGAGGTCTTAACCTAGATCCATATTACAGACATAGCTCCAAGTTTTTTAATGTATATTAAACTATACGCACAAAAATAACATATAGATGTGGGA
>JALVFC010000395.1 GCA_027030285.1 Thiotrichaceae bacterium
GGTACGAAAAGGCCCGCCTGAACCCGTTAAAAGTATTTTTTCCACCCCCGTATTCTGCTGTGCTGATGAGGCAGGCATACACTGAAAAATGGCATTATGTTCACTATCAATCGGCAATAGCTCTGCATTATTCTCACGCACCGCATCCATAAACAACTGCCCCGACATCACCAGCGCTTCTTTGTTCGCCAGCAACACACGCTTGCCCGAGCGTGCCGCCGCCAGCGAAGGTAGCAAACCCGCTGCACCGACAATAGCCGCCATGACATAATCCACGTTATCCAGGCTTGCCACATATTCAAGCGACTCCTCACCAGAGAGAATGATTACATGTTCAGCAGGGGTGTTTTTCAAGCGTGACTCAAGCTCTACAGCACCATCAGCATCCACCATCACGGCATATTCAGGCTGATATTTGATACACTGCTCAACAAGTCTTGAAACATTACTATTCGCGGTTAAAGCGACAATATGAAATTTCCCGGGATGACGCTCCAGTACATCCAGAGTACTTACACCTATAGACCCGGTAGCTCCTAAAATGGTAATGCCTTTCTTATGTGTCATTGTCTACGCTGCCTGCTGTGTATTTACTTTATGATGTAATTATTCACTGTAACCCGTAACTACTCAGATTCTGCAACCCGCCCCATACCAGACCGCTGGTAAAAACAGGCAATGCAGCCAGTTGACTATCCACCCGATCCAGAATACCACCATGCCCCGGTAAAATTGAGCCACTATCCTTAAAACCTGACTCACGTTTCATCATGCTGATAAACAAATCACCCGCAACAGAAACCAGCATCGTCAGTAGTACCAGCAAGATAAAATAAACCCACAGACTCGCAGGCACATGGAAGTACCAGGCACCCAGCACTCCCCAGAGAAAAACTCCTAATGCAGCACCCATTACCCCTTCTATGGTTTTACCAGGACTTAATTCCGGTGCTAATTTGTGTTTTCCAAAGGCTTTACCAGAAAAATAGGCAGCAGTATCAGCAATAGCAGTCAGCAAAATTAAATATAAGACCCATTGCGGATTAAAGCTGTGTAGCTTGCCCAAAAACCACCAGGCAGATACCAGCACGATAAAACCCGCACTGGAAAAAATCCACGGTCTGTGCATATAAAACATGGACTCACGTTTATACACTGCCAATAATCCAATAGCGATGACCCACCACAGCAAGGCAATCACAATAATTGCTTTAAAAAAAAGTGCATTAAGAAAGTAGGCAGCCGTAGCAACCGCAATAACTGCCAACACATAAAGTGTACGATGTTGAATGTCAGTCATGCTGAGCAGACGCGACCATTCCCAGCCACCTATAAGCAACAAAGGTATAGCACTGAGTAGCAAGAATGTTCGGTTCGGGGCAAACAGAACCGTGACAATGACGAGTGGCAGCAAAATGGCTGCGGTGATAATGCGTTGTTTAAGCATGTTCTGCACCTGCTGATGGTCGTTCGTTCTCTTCTGCGACAGCCCCCTGCTCTACCTGCTCACCAGTTTTACCAAAGCGGCGTTGTCGGCTTGCAAAAGCCTGCAAGGCAAGCACTAGTTGTTCTTCGTCAAAATCGGGCCAGAGTACATCGGTAAAATAAAACTCTGCATAAGCCAGTTGCCAAAGCAAAAAATTACTTATTCTTTTTTCGCCACCTGTGCGAATAAACAGATCAGGTTCCGGGATATCGGCGGTACTCATATAGGTGCTTAATGTCTGCTCGGAAAAATCCTCCACTGTCAGCTTGCCAGCCTGCGTATCAGCCACCAGTTGTTTACAGGCATTAACAATATCCCAGCGCCCTCCATAGTTCGCCGCAATTTGCATGCTTACAGCTGTACCATCTTTCGTCAGCTCCTCGACCTGACGAATTTTTTCCTGAAGCTTTTGCGGAAACGCCTGAATATCACCTATAAAAGAAAGTTTGATACTATTTTTTGCAAGAGAACGGGCTTCGTTTTCCAGAGCTGACATAAATAGCGACATCAGCGCCGAAACTTCTTCCTGCGGGCGCTGCCAGTTTTCGCTACTGAACGCAAACAGGGTGAGGTATTTCACACCGTATTTATCACATGCACGGATCGTGCGACGCACAGAGTCCACACCTTTTTTATGACCATAAGTCCGGGGTAAAAAACGCTTCTTTGCCCAACGCCCGTTACCATCCATAACGATGGCGATGTGTTTTGGGATGGTTTCAAATTTATGCATTGCGGTTCTGCCAGGGCGGTCTCAGATAGATAAACATGAAGCACTAGACAGCCATCAGATCTTTTTCTTTTTCCTGTAAAACAGCATCAATATCAGCAATATATTTATCCGTTAGTTTCTGGATTTCTTCCTGCCCTTTGCGCTCTTCATCTTCACTGATTTCCTTTTCCTTGAGCAGGGATTTTAATTCAGAATTTGCGTCACGCCGAATATTCCGTACAGCTATCCGCCCACCTTCTGCTTCCTGCTTCACCACACGCACCAGATCCCTGCGCCGCTCTTCTGTCAAAGGTGGCAGGGGAACCCTGATAACCGTACCCGCAGTATTAGGGTTCAAACCCAGATCAGAATCCATGATGGCTTTTTCAACAGGCTTCGCCATACTGTCTTCCCACACCGTCAGACATAACGTACGTGCATCTTCTGCGGTAATATTAGAGACCTGAGACAGAGGAACCGGACTGCCATAATACTCAACCATAATATGATCAAGGATACTGGGGTGTGCTCGCCCTGTCCTGATTTTAGTTAACTCATTTTTAAGTGCTTCTACACTTTTTTGCATCCTTTCAGCAGCATCTTTTTTTATTTCGTTAATCATAGTCCTCTACCCGTTTGCATTGCATTTACTAAGCCTACCTACTCCAGGCAGGTACCCGTAGACTGACCGCTAATAATAGCCGAAAGCTTACCTGCTTCAAACAAATTATAAACTTGCATCGGCATGGCGTTTTCCTTGCACAGCACCAGCGCGGTTAAATCCATGACAGCCAGTTGCTGGTTAATAGCATCAGCATAAGTGATCTTATCATAGCGTTTGGCAGCGGGATTTTTGTGTGGATCAGAGTCGTACACACCGTCCACCTTAGTTCCTTTGAGCAATAAATCAGCATGTATCTCAAGTGCTCTCAGGCATGCAGCGGTATCTGTCGTAAAATAAGGATTACCAGAACCCGCAGCCATAATAACCACACGCCCTTTACCCAGGTGATTTCTGGCACGCTGAGCAGAATAGGCTTCACAAGCCTGATCAAGATTAAGCGCCGAAAGCACCATACATTCTGCCCCCAGCTTGATAATTTGATCTTGCATGGCAAGCGAGTTCATTACTGTAGCCAGCATCCCCATCTGGTCAGCACGGGTACGGTCTATGCCGGATTGTGCAAGTCCTGCACCACGAAAGATGTTTCCGCCACCAATGACCAGACCAATTTGCGCACCTTGCTTTTGCAAGTCAACGATTTCACTGGCAATTGTCTTTAGCACTTCAGGATCAATGCCAAAATCATTGTCACCCATCAATGCTTCACCACTTAGTTTTAACAGGATTCTTTTGTATTTCATTCTCACATTACCACTTAACCAATTCACTCTGGGCAAAAAAAAGGGGCATACAATGCCCCTTCTGTTATTTCAAAAAAACTTATTCTGACCCTTTCATCTGCGCCATTACTTCTGCTGCAAAGTCTTCCTGTTTTTTCTCTATGCCTTCACCCACTTCATAGCGGATAAAAGATTCAACCTTAGCACCAGCTGCAGATAACAGTTTACCCACGCTCTGATCAGGATCTTTGACAAAAGGCTGACCTTCGAGCGTAATTTCGGATAGAAACTTGCGCAAACGACCCTGAACCATTTTCTCAATAATCTCAGCAGGTTTACCACTACCCTCAGCCTGAGCCACAAGAATCTCTTTCTCCTTGGCAAGCATATCTTCTGGTACCTGGTCTTCAGAAACACAGGTTGGGTTGCTGGCAGCAATATGCATAGCCACATCCTTACCGAGCGCTTCATCGCCACCTGTCATGGATAACAACACGCCGATACGCTCACCATGCAAATAAGAAGATAATGCGCCTTCTTCGGTAGTCACCAGTTCAAAACGACGCACCTGAATATTCTCGCCAATTTTTGACACCAGATTTGCCCGTGTTTCTTCAATACTTTCACCTGATGCCAGGGGCAGGGATGATAATGCTGCAACATCAACAGGCTTATCCGTTAACACTGCTGCACCAACAGCTTCGGCAAATTCAACAAAACTGCTATCTTTTGCAACAAAGTCAGTTTCTGAATTCACTTCAACAATCGCACCTTCTGTTTTAGCATCATTTATTGCGATCACGATACGACCTTCTGCCGCGATACGCCCTGCTTTCTTGTCCGCCTTGGCGGCACCATTTTTCCGCATGATTTCGATAGCAGCTTCCATATCGCCATCTGCTTCAACCAGCATTTTCTTACACTCCATCATGCCTGCGCCTGTGCGCTCACGGAGTTCTTTAACCATTGCAGCCGTAATTGCCATGTTTATTACCCTTTTATGTATTTAGTGGTTGCTCACTTCACCGCCCCTTTTGACCGCCTTTCTTCAAGATAGCGAGGGAGGCTTCTGTGGAGATAAGCAACCAGTCAAACAAATATTAATTATTTCTCTTCAGCAGTTGCTGTTGCAACTTCTTCCTGTTTTACTTCTTCAGAAGCTGTTGCAACAGGCTTTTCTTCTGCTGTCTCAGCTGCTGCCTCTTCTGATTTTGCAGCGCCTGCATAATCAGCTTTTTTAGTAGCCTGTTCAGCAGCAATCATCTCCTCAGAGGTTATCGCAGCACTTAAGTGAGCTTCTGCGATCGTATCCGCAGCAACCGTGGTATAAAGTTGAATAGCTCTTATCGCATCGTCGTTTCCGGGGATAATGTAATCAATGTGATCAGGAGAATTATTGGTATCGACCACACCAACAACTGGAATACCCAGCTTGACTGCTTCCTTAACTGCGATAGACTCATAGCCCACATCAATAACAAACAAGGCATCAGGAAGCTTACGCATATCCCTGATGCCACCTAGCGTTTTCTCCAGCTTGTCACGTTCACGAGTCAGCATCAGCCCTTCTTTCTTGCTACGCTTCTCAAGACTGCCATCTTCGATCATCTTCTCAAGTTCGTGCAAACGACGCACTGACTGCTTGATCGTCTTGTAGTTGGTCAGCATACCACCCAACCAACGCTGATTGACATAAGGCATTGAGCAACGGGTTGCCTCTTCCTTAATAATCTTTTGTGCAGAACGCTTGGTGCCGACAAACATCACCTTGCCACCATTTGCAACCAGACTGCCGATATAGTTCATGGCATCGTTGAACATGGGGAGCGTCTTTTCAAGGTTGATGATATGAATTTTGTTGCGCTCACCAAAAATATAGGGAGCCATTTTTGGATTCCAGTAGCGTGACTGGTGTCCGAAGTGTACACCTGCTTCAAGCATCTGGCGCATGGTTACTTTAGCCATATTATTTCCTCTTTGTCTGGGTTAAGGCTTCCACGAGATCCCATTTAACAACCTGTGATCTTAATCAGACCGTTATTCCAGGCACCCTGCTAAATGTGTCGATTCGTGTGTAGATTTAAAAAATTTTATATACCCATACAGGTATAAAATGATATTGCGAAATTCGCGTGCGCTTTATACCATGAAACAATTGTCGAAACCACTTTTAAGAAGGATTCAATGCCAATTTCCATTAAAACCCCTGATGAAATAGAAAAGATGCGTGTTGCAGGCAAGCTGGCAGCAGATGTACTGGTGATGATAGAACCTTATATCAAGCCAGGCGTTAGCACTGATGAGCTGGATAAAATCTGCCATGACTATATCGTCAACGAACAGGATGCCATTCCTGCCCCGCTCAACTATAAGGGCTTCCCCAAATCTATTTGCACCTCTGTAAATCATCAGGTCTGCCACGGCATTCCCAGCAATAAAAAGCTTAAAAAAGGTGACATTATCAACATTGATATCACCGTTATCAAAGACGGCTATCACGGTGATACCAGCAAAATGTTTTTTGTTGGCAAACCTGATGTGCGTGCAAAACGGATCTGTGAAGTCGCTCAGCAAGCATTGTATACCGGAATTAAAATGGTAAGGCCTGGCATCAGGCTCGGTGATATCGGTCATGCCATTCAAAGCTACGCAGAGTCACATCATACTTCAATTGTGCGCGAATACTGTGGTCATGGCATTGGCAAAAAATTTCATGAAGAACCCCAGGTACTGCATTATGGCAAACCAGGCAACGGAGTAGAAATCAAGGAAGGCATGACGTTTACCATTGAGCCCATGATCAATCTTGGGAAACGTCACATCCGCACCCTGCCAGACAAATGGACAGTTGTTACCAAAGACCACAGCCTGTCTGCCCAATGGGAACACACCGTTCTGGTCACTGCCGATGGCTTTGAAATACTCACCCTGCGAGAGGAAGAAAGCCATTGGTCAGCGTAAACGAGTCGCTTGCCTGGCCTGATCCTTTTGAGCAGCATTTGCATGCCCTGCAAACCCTTGATCCGTCCAGCAATCAGGAAATTTATGCGGCGCTAACCACTGGCAAAGAGATCATCGACGCAGCTTTTTATCAACAACAGACAGACATCCAGCAACTACTGGATGCCCATACCCGCCTGACAGATACCTTGCTTACCCGCCTGTGGCATCATCATTTTGCAGCAAACAGACACTCCATAGCCATTATTGCAGTGGGTGGATATGGGCGTGCAGAAATGCACCCCTACTCCGACATTGACTTGTTGCTGCTACTAAAAGACGAACCTGATGAACATTGCCAGGCAGCGATCTCCAGTTTTATTACCCAGCTCTGGGACTTAAAACTGGATATCGGTCATAGTGTACGCACTGTACCAGAATGCATCAGCCAGGCAGAAAATGACCTGACCGTGATTACCAACCTCATTGAGGCACGCTTTTTGTGTGGTAATGCAAGCCTGGCAGAACAGTTACAACAGCAAATTGCCACTGACAAACTGTGGGACAGCGAAAAATTCTTTCGCGCCAAACTGGGCGAACAACAGGAGCGATACAAACGCTACGGCGACACCGCCTACCGCGTCGAACCCAACCTCAAAGACGGTCCCGGCGGGCTGCGGGATATCCACATGATCAGCTGGGTAACCAAACGCGCCTACAACAACCTTTCATTGCACGAGCTCTACGAACTTCAGCTACTTACCGAAAAAGAATTTAACGCCCTGATAGAAAGCCGTGATTTTCTCTGGAAAGTGCGCTATGCCATGCACTTGCTGACAAAACGCAAAGAAGACAGGCTGCTTCTGGAACACCAGCAAAGCCTCGCCAAACTGTTTGGCTATGAAAGCGAGACAGCCAATAAGGCGGTCGAGCATTTTATGCAACACTACTACCGCATTATCACCCAGATGGAACGCCTGAATGAATTGCTACTGGGCATTTTCCGCGACAAAATACTCACCAGCACGCAGACCGAGTCCGTCACAACAATCAATGACTGGTGCAGCCGCCAGGGCAACTACCTGCAAATCAGCCAGACGGATATATTTGAACAGCAACCGCATACACTCCTGGAAATCTTCTACATTCTGCAAACCACTTCTGGCATACGCGGACTTACCCCAAGCTCCATCCGCCTGATTCATTCCCACCTGCACATCATTGATGAACAGTACCGGGCGCAACGAAAACACCAGCAAATCTTTATGGACATCATGTCCGAATCACACGGCATCACCTACACCCTGCGCCGCATGAACCGCTATGGCATCCTCGCCGCCTGGATTCCCGCCTTTGCCAATATCGTCGGACGCATGCAGTTTGACCTGTTCCACGCATACACTGTCGATGATCATACCCTGCGTGTCATCAGCATGATCCGGCGTAACAGCGTACCCAGGGGAGCTGAAGAAATGCCCTACGAAAGTCTGGTATTCAAGAGCCTGCCAGACCCCAAACTGCTATACCTCGCCGGACTGTTCCACGACATCGCCAAAGGCAGAGGCGGCAGCCACTCCGAACTCGGTGCAGACGATGCCTATGCCTTTTGCCGCAAACATCACCTCGACACATACGACTCCCACCTGGTGAGCTGGCTGGTTAAAAATCATCTACTGCTAAGTATGACCGCCCAGCAAAAAGACATCAGCGACCCGGAAGTCATTCAGGAATTTGCCCAGAAAATGATAGACCCCATTCGTCTGGACTATCTCTACCTGCTCACCATTGCAGATATTCGCGGCACCAACCCGGATTTATGGAATGGCTGGAAACACTCACTCCTGCAGGGGCTCTACAAAAATACCCGCAAAGTACTCAAACACGGCATCTCACCGACCTCATACGCGGAACTTATCGCGCAAAAAAAAGCCTCCATCACAGAACAGGTTTCCCTGCTCAACCTGTCCAAAAAAGATGCGCAAAACTTCTGCAACCGCATGGGAGATGACTATTTGCTACACCACTCGGTAGACATCATCCTATGGCAAATGTCGCATATACAGCGAGAAAACGTCTACCCCATCATTCAACTACGCAACGACAAAAAACACGACACCACCGCACTCTTTATCTACGCCCACGGCTCCGATGA
>JALVFC010000396.1 GCA_027030285.1 Thiotrichaceae bacterium
AAAGGGTGCGCGTAACGTGGTGTAATCCAGTGCTACTTGCCGCGCAACCAGGTTCGCTTTGGCGGTGGCCTCATCTGCTGTTGCAATCGCCTTTTTCAGCTCGGCATCTTTTAGTTCTTCTTCGGCGATCAGACCACGGTCAAACAGTTCTTTGGTACGTACGTACTCGCGTTTGGCATCTTCAGTACCCAACCTGCTGCGCTCCAGTCTGGCAGCAGCTTCATCAAGTCGCGCTTTAGCTTCGCGCTGATCCATGACTAATAGTACCGAGCCTTTTTTGACAAACTGTCCAACGGTGACGTCCATTTTTTTGATGATGCCACTTTCCAGCACACGCAGTTGTACTTTTTCCAGCCATTCCAGACGCCCCTTATAGTTTCCAGCCTGTGCGCCTGGCAGAATAATCAGAGCAAATAATAAAGTCATCAGGTGTTTTATCATGGAGTCGCCTTTGTTGCTTTTTCGGGTTTTGTTTGCTGGCGGGTCAATATGGGCTTGCCCTGTAGTGCATTAAGCCGTGCCCAGGTGAGGATTTGACAAAAGCTGATTTGCTGGATCTGAAACTGCACACGGGTTTGCTCTGCCATGGAGTCACCAAGGTCTGACCTTGCTTCCTGTTCATACAGGGTGCGGCTTTGCTCAAGCGCCAGGTCACGCCAGCTGGCTGTTTTATCGAGGTGTTGTTGGGCCGCTTTCAGCATTTTCAGTCGGGCTAACAATTCCGTTACATACAGCCGTAACTGCATATCCTGCACTTGCCTGAGTGAAGCGCTGCGGTTTTCACGCTGCTTCGCTAACCAGCTATTGTTGTCATGAGCCTGTTGCAACAGCTCACTTACTTCTGGTAACTCTGTCGGCAACTGTATGGGGTTTACCGTTTTTAAATCACGCGGTAGCTGCCCGACATGGGCAATAGCCTGTGCCAGATATGCACGGCTTAGGTGCTGCAATTCACTACTCCCCTTATAGCGTTGCAAGGTATCCTGATAGCGTGCCTCCAGCGCTGCGACTTGCACTTCGGAAAGCTGCTTTAGCTCCATGCGGCTTTTTGCTCGATCCAGTCGTACATAAGCTATCGCCATGCTTTCATTGTCTGCCATTACTGATGCATCTGCTAATAACACATCAAAAAAACGTTGCATAATGCGGAGTTCTTGCGCCACCTCAGGATCGACAAGCTCACTAAAAGAGGCATTCCTCTGATAGTCAACCGCAACATCATTGCTGTAGGCAAGGCGGTGGCAGTTGAGATACAGGGGGTTTACTGCTACGAAATGCTTGCGTTCTTCTGCACTCAGTTTTACTGCCGGGTGTTGCTGTGCATAACTGAGTGCCTGTACGATTGACAGCGGATTGGGCAGCTTTTGTGTTTGCGTTGCAGCCGATGCAGCCAATATCGTCGTGCATGCCATGATCAGTAGAATAAACGGAAATAATGTTTTCATAGCATGACTATAGCAATCTTCTGCGGGCTATTCGCTATTGTTTCTGCATGCGCTTGTACTGGAAAAAAGACTGTTTTTCATTCTCACCATCGACAATATATTTACCAAAGAGCATAAACTCTTCGGCATTTTTTGTCGCTCCGGTCAGCCTCCCATTTTTCAAAGGCTTACCGTCGAGTCCAAAAAACTGAAACACAGGGGTGGCACGCACTCTGTTTTTCAGAGAAAAGGCTTTTTGTGTTGTCGCTTTACCTTGGAAATCAGTCATTTCCACATCACCTTCGATATCAACAGCAAGAACCCGAAAGTGCTTGTGAAAAAAATCCTGAATATCACTACGATTAAGTACCGTTGCTTTCATGCGCCCACAAAATGGACATTCATCCATTTCATACATAATGAGCACGGCTTTTTTCTGATCTTCTACGGCAACACCTAGCTCCTGCTGAAAGTCATCAAAACTTTCATCAAAAAATGCTTTTGCATCCCGCATTTTAATCGAAGGGGTAGCTGGCTGACCAGCCTTTACTGTTTGCTCCGCCAAGAGCATCGGGATAAAAAAGGCCAACGAAAACGAAATAACCGTAACAATTAAACGAGAATACATCTGCAATCTCCTCCTGTCTCCGTTATGGGAGTTTCTAACGGACGTAAATCCAATCAAAGCAACATACTACATCCCTGTACTCAGCCTACAAACTCCAGCAGAGCCAATCTGAATTGATAATAGCTACCTACCCCATGACTATAGCAAATCGTGAAAACAGCACAAACAATGCTTATATAATCCTCTACAGATGCTATAAAAACAATCAATACGGATTATTCGCGATGTACTGTATAGTGTCTTTATCAACCCATTAAATCTCATTGATTGGTTCGGATCAACGAAGGCTTAGCTAACAAATAGCTTAGCCTCTTATTCAAATTCGTTGCTTCCTGCCCTGTTGTTGTGAAGGCACAGATTCAGGTCTTGGATAAATAATGATATTTAATGTTGTGAACGGGCTCATTAAGCTTACGTCAAGTTTGTCGCCTTTATTATCAAAAGGTTTCTTGTACGTTATATCTATAAGCCCCTAATAAAACGACAAGTAGCTGGTAATTGCATGAAAATGGATTTCTTATTATGCGAAACAATGAGCGTCAAAGAGCACCCTTCAGGCTTCTAATAAGTACTGACTCCAACTCTATTCAAACTATTTCCATACTGATAAAAAAAGCACTAGCTAATATCTTAACACCTTCAATATGGAGTTTCTTGCTCCCTGCCTGCTTCTTTTACACAGCCTCCTCTTTTGCAACTGAGAATTTTTCTAACGTAAATCAAGGCCTGCCTCCTCTTGTTAATGAAGGTGAGGCATTACGTGACTCTCAGCAGTGGTATCGCGCGCACTCCAACCAGAACAGCTTTTCATCAGACTTTAGTGCTGATGCTCGTTTTCTGGCATTAACTTCACACAAGAATCCAGTTGAGTTATGGGATACTAACAAGCGAACTTTGGTAGCAACTTTTGAAGGCGGGGGGTCTGCTGGTTCTAACGCCTTCGTGAAGATAAGCCCGGACGCACGTTATATAGCCATTCACACGGGTGAACATATTGAAATACGTAATTTAAAAACAAAATTACAGGAATTTACAGTACCTTCCATTCCAGCCAGCATAGGTACTTTTAGCTCTCATAGCCACTGGTTCGCCGTAGCCATTGATGGCAAGCGACTTGATATTTGGAACACCAAGACAAAAAGGCAAGAAACCAAGCTTCAGGAACACACCAGAACCATCTCCTCATTAGACTTTAGTCCGGATCGTAATTTCCTGGTGTCCGCAGATATTAGTGGGCTATTTTGTATCTGGGATATGCGCACCAAAAATCTAATTACCAAATATACTGAGCATAAAACACCTATTACTACCGTACGTTTTAGTCACAGTAATGATCAATTTGTAACAGTTGACACATCAGGAGCCATTAAACTATGGGATGCTAAAGCAAATAAAATTGTACACCGCTTTATAACCCCCAATACCGGAGCTAAAAAATATAATAAATCCTCAGCTGCCTTTTCTCCAGATGGCAAAACATTTGTAGTCACTCTGAACCAGCCTGATGGAAAAAGCTACTTACATCTATTCAGTACACTCATTGGTGGCAAACCCCTATTTACTTATGAAAATAATGACCATGAGATAAGCAATATTGCTTTTCGCCCCAATGGTAACTCACTGGTTGTCTCACTCGACTCTAAAACTATTAAGGTTTTCGATATCCCTGGACGCCATTATGTTGATACTTTTGGTGGACAAATCCTCAAAGCCAATAAGTCAACGGTAAGCCCCGATGGAAAACTATTCGCCACGGGTACTGTTGATGGACATATCCAGCTCTGGGACGCACACAAAAAAGCGCTAAAATACTCAGTAAAAGGAAGAAATAAAAGTATTGAGCATATTTCATTCAGCCCTGATGGTGCTTATATTATCGCGGGCGATAGTTATGGTGCTGTTAATGTGTGGCAACGTGATACTCTTAAACGCGTTTTCTTTATCAAAGCACACAAATCTGGCTCTGCAATCGCTGTTATGAGCCCTGACAATCGTTTTCTGGCAACTGCAAGCAGCAAGTCCTCAATCATAAAACTTTGGGATGTACGCTCCAATACCCGCACCTCTATGTTTAGAGGTCATAATGGAGATATAACAGACCTTGCCTATAGCCCTGACGGAAAATATATTGCCTCATCCTCCAGAGATGGCACTGTCAAACTATGGAACATCAGTAATAAAAGCATAGAGCATACGTTTATTGGTAGTGAAAAGGTGATTGCTTTTCTTTCACTGGCTTTCAGTTCTGACGGTCAGTATCTGGCAGCGGGTACTGATCAAGGACTAGATGCACAGCACTTCATAGAGGTCTGGAATATTCGTGATAAAACACATCTACGTACATTGAAATCTCATGACGCCCCCATTAGCACTCTGCATTTTAGCAAAGATGGCCAGCAACTTGCCTCAGGCTCCAGTGACGGTGTGATTAAGGTATGGCAGGTTAATACAGGCCAGGAAACTCATTCAATAGCCACTAATACGGAAAAAGAGCCTGTTAACTCGGTAGACTTTACTAACGATGGTAAAAACATCCTCTCTGTTAACTATCAGGGCAGCACTGATCTCTGGAATCTAAAACTACAGAAAAAAGCCTTTACTTTTGTTGATGGCCCTCGAGGAAACTGGGCAAGCGAAGATCACATCAAGAAGAAGTTTTTTCGTGGAGACGATGGCTCACTATATTTTAAAAATCCAGGTGACTTACCTCCAGCTCCACTAGCCCCAAAAGGTCTGGCTAATAAAGACACCCTGGTACTGAGTACCTCAAGAAAGCGGGTGAAAGTAGCCAAAAACGGCGGCAAATTTAGTATCACGATTAAGAACCTCGGTAAAAGCCCTGCATTCTGGTTAAGAGCGAGACAGCTGCATAACAGTGATGCTTCGGTTACCTTACTTTCCAACAAGTTGACCAGGCTAAACCCTGGTCAAAGAGGTATATTAAACCTGAAGCTGATTCCTCATAACCTGAACAAACTGGCAATCAATAAGCATCTGAATCTGGAGATGGAAATTGTTACCAGGGCGGGGTCACGTTTTCCTATAGTTATTCCTCTAGAATTTCAGGATGACTTAACTCATGGGCGCAATCAGAATTAGGTAACGTATTGTTTTAAGAGCTCCTTTAAAGGGCTGTTAGCAACACGACAGCCATTGCAGCAATACCTTCTTTTCTACCTTCAAAACCAAGCTTCTCAGTGGTTGTTGCCTTGATACTAACTTGCTTAATATCCACCTCAAGATCACTTGCCAGGTTTTCACGCATAGCTTCAATATGCGGAGACATTTTAGGAGATTGCGCGATTATTGTGCAATCCATATTGGATAGACACCAACCGTCCGCTTTTATGAGTTGGTTGACTTGCTTTAAGAGTTTGCGACTGTCTATATTGGCAAATTCAGCTTCAGTATCTGGAAAATGCTTTCCTATATCACCCAGTGCCAAAGCGCCTAACAAGGCATCACAAAGCGCATGTATCAATACATCACCATCAGAGTGTGCCTGAAATGCCTTGCTATGAGGAATCTGCACGCCGCCCAGCGTGATAAAATCACCGCTACAGAAGTTATGCACATCATAGCCCTGACCAATTCTTATATCACTCATTCTAAATTCCGTTGTTTTCCCCTTGCTGGAGAAAAAAAGCTGCCAGATTAAGGTCATCAGGGCGGGTAATTTTAATATTTGAAGCAGCACCTTCAACCAGTAGTGGATGCATTCCAGCATACTCCATAGCCGATGCTTCATCCGTAATTTCTGCTCCTTCCTGTAATGCCTGATCTAATGCTTGATAAAGTGCCTGTGCCTTAAACATCTGTGGTGTAAGTGCATGCCATAAATGCGTCCTGCTGACAGTATGATCAATGCAACCTTGCTGTTCATGCTTCATGGTATCCCTCACTGGCATAGCAAGGATTGCGCCAGCTGGATTATGTTGCTGGCTTAGTAAAGCATCCAGGTCATGCTGAGACAAGCAGGGGCGTGCCGCGTCATGCACCAGGACAAGACTATCTCCCTGTTGCAGTTCATGGATAAGAAAATGTAGGCCATTGAATACGGAGTCCGCTCTTTCCTTGCCACCACTGACTGTGTAAAGTGGCACTGGGAGTGACAGCTCCAGCTCAGACCAGTAGGGGTCATTGGCATGAATCACCACCACAATGCCCGCAATTTCAGCATGCCGAGCGAAACAGTTTAGCGTATGTTCTATGACCGTACGCCCATGCAATTTCAGATATTGCTTGGGAATATCAGCCTGCATGCGTTTCCCCACACCGGCAGCAGGGATAATAACCCAGGTCTTATTGTTGTTCATTTGAACCAGGGGTCGGGGCTTTTTCTTTATTCGTTGCCGTTTCCGGCTTTTCCGGATCAAGAATAATCTGGTAGAAGGTCTCGCCTTTTTTAATCATGCCAAAATCACTTCTGGCGCGCGCTTCAATGGCTTCCGTACCTTCCTGGAACTGTTCAACTTCAGCTTCCAGTTTGCGGTTTTTTTCCATCTGCTGCTGGTTTGCAGCAGATAGTGTCTCAACCTTGTCCTGCATATGCCATATTTGTGGAAAGCTGCCACTGCCCACCCATAACCGTCCGAATAAAATAATCAGAAGTATTGCAAACAGAATGATAAGTATTTTACTCAAGTTAATTCCGTCTTGTACCAGCTTTGCTGGCGTATAGGTCAAAAGGCGTCAGTAGCAATAGGTGTCTCGCATATACCCTACAAATATTTAAAAGCTGACTTACCCGCATAACTTGCCGCACTTCCCAGTTGTTCTTCTATGCGAATCAACTGGTTGTATTTTGCCACACGATCAGAGCGTGACAAGGAACCGGTTTTTATTTGACCAGCATTGGTCGCCACTGCCAGATCTGCAATCGTTACATCTTCTGTCTCACCTGAGCGATGAGAGATAACCGCTGTATAATTTGCATTATGCGCCATCTGGATGGCTTCCAGGGTTTCACTCAGGGTACCAATCTGGTTAAACTTGATAAGGATAGAGTTAGCAATGTTTTTCTCGATACCCTGCTTGAAGATGGCAGTATTGGTAACAAATAAATCATCACCCACCAACTGTACACGTCCACCCAGCTTTTCAGTGAGTAGTGACCAGCCTTGCCAGTCATCTTCAGCCAGACCATCTTCAATGCTAATAATGGGATACTGATCCACCCAGCCTGATAGATAGTCAACAAAACCAGCTGCATCGAAGCTTTTTCCTTCTGATGCAAGCTCATATTTCCCATCCTTGTAAAATTCGGAACTGGCACAGTCCAGCCCCAGCCAGATATCTTCACCTGCTTTAAAACCAGCCTGTTCAATCGCCTGAAGAATCACTTCAACCGCTGCCTCATTGGAAGGTAAATCAGGAGCAAAACCGCCTTCATCACCTACGGCTGTATTCATGCCACCAGCACCTAGTACGGATTTCAGGCTATGAAAAACTTCCGCACCATAACGTACCGCTTCGGTGACACTGCCTGCACCGGCTGGAATTATCATAAACTCCTGGATATCAACACTATTATCAGCATGCTCACCACCGTTAATAATATTCATCATGGGCACAGGCATGACGAACTCACCGGGATTGCCCAGATACTGATAAAGAGGCTCTCCCTTACTATTCGCGGCAGCGTGTGCAACAGCCAGTGAAACAGCAAGGATTGCATTTGCCCCGAGGCGACTCTTGTTTTCTGTGCCATCCAGCCCGATCATACGCTGGTCAATTAGACGCTGCTCTTCCGCATCCATACCAATGATAGCATCGAAGATTTCAGTATTTACATTATTGACTGCTTTCAATACGCCTTTTCCCTGGTAGCGTGACTTGTCACCATCACGCAACTCAATGGCTTCACGCGCACCCGTAGATGCACCAGATGGGACTGCTGCACGACCCACAGTGCCATTCAGCAAGGTAACTTCAGCTTCTACGGTAGGATTGCCACGGGAATCAATGATCTCCCTGGCATGCACTTTCTCGATATCTGACATTAATGTCTCCAGTAACTCATTCTAAAATTGTTGTTTTGCTTCGGTATGGCAGCCTGCCCCTTATTGATTCGAGGCGTGTTAAAGCCCACTCTCCAAAAACGGGGTGGATTTTACAGTTTCATCCAGCGCTTTCAAGGTTTCCAGCAAGGCTTTCATTTTATCAAGTGGCCACGAATTTGGACCATCGCTCAATGCCTCTTCGGGATTGGGGTGCGACTCCATAAAAATACCTGCTATACCTACTGCAATGGCACCCCTGGCCAATACAGGCACATGCTCACGTTGTCCGCCAGAACAGGAGCCCTGTCCTCCGGGCAACTGCACTGAATGTGTTGCATCAAAAACAACAGGGCACTGTGTATCACGCATCACCGCCAGAGCTCGCATATCTGATACCAGATTGTTATAACCAAACGAATATCCACGCTCACAAACCAGAATCTGTTCATTACCTGCTGCCTTTGCTTTATCCACGACATTGCCCATATCCCAGGGAGCCAGAAACTGACCTTTCTTGATATTCACGGCAATGCCTTGAGCAGCAACATTCTGGATGAAATTGGTTTGCCTGCAAAGA
>JALVFC010000397.1 GCA_027030285.1 Thiotrichaceae bacterium
AAATGCGGCGGCAGCAAAGGCAAGGAAGGAAAGTGCGGCGAAGGTAAATGCGGTGGTAGCAAAGGCAAGGAAGGGAAGTGCGGCGAAGGTAAATGCGGTGGTTCCAAATAGGGACTGCATTTAATGCCTGAAAGCCGGTGCTTCCAGGTTGGCTTCAGGCGGGTTCTAATTAACGCCTGAAGCCGAACTACATCAAAGGAGAAATGAAATGATTTCACGTAAAACAATGTTAACCCTTGCAATCAGTACTACCTTGGCGGGTGGTGTATTAGCAACGAATGCGAATGCTGCTGACAGCTTTCTTGACCAGGCTGCAAAAATACTTGGCGTAACTGCTGACAACCCAAATATTCATGCTATTAAAGAAGGCAAATGTGGTCAGGGAAAATGCGGTGCTAACAAAGGCAAGGAAGGCAAGTGCGGTGCCAGTAAAGAAGGCAAATGTGGGGGCAGCAAGTAAGCTCCTTCCTGGCTCCTGACCTAGCTGCGGTTGGCTGTAGCTTTTCAGGATACTGTCCAGAAACCCAATAGGTACATATTCTATGCTCCTATTGGACAATTGATTCAAATGCATGGTCTGTGCTCTGCAACATTTTGATTCCTGGATAATTTAAATAACAAAAAAAGAGGATTAACCAATGCTTGGAATTGCCAATTGGGCACAAAATATATTAGATAAATTTCGTGCATTAGATTTTTTGGGGCCACTCGCCTTGAGGCTATATCTTGCTCCTGTTTTCTGGGTTGCGGGAATGAACAAGCTGAGTGGCTTTGACGATATTATTGACTGGTTTGGCAACCCGGATTACGGTCTGGGGTTGCCTTTCCCTACCTTGATGGCGGGTTTAGCAACGGGTACAGAAATACTGGGGGCAATCTTGCTGGTTTTGGGACTGGGAGTGAGATGGATCAGCGTTCCCTTGATGGTAACCATGCTGGTTGCCATGTTTACAGTGCATTGGCAAAACGGCTGGCAAGCCATAGCAGACAAGATGTCACCCTGGGCTCCGAAAGATATTGATGGCACTTTAGACCGCCTGCATGCTGCCAGGGCAATCCTCAAGGAACATGGAAATTATGACTGGTTAACCGAACATGGCAACTTTGTCATTAGTAATAATGGGGTTGAATGGGCGGTTACTTATTTCATTATGCTGTTAGTGTTATTCTTTATTGGCTCAGGAAAATACCTTAGCCTTGATTACTACATTCATAAATTCTTTAGAAGATAGGATATTACAATATGTATGCTTACCCTGTTAGTGGTGCGGGTCTTGGCTTTCGCAGAGGGCAACTCATGGAGGAGCTGGAGAAAGATTTGCCAGCCAGTATTGATTTCATGGAGGTAGCTCCCGAAAACTGGATTCCCATGGGCAAGCCTCTTAAGAATCGCTTGAAAGTGTTTACCGACAAGGTTCCTTTTGTTACTCATGGTTTATCCCTGTCTATTGGTGGCCCTTCCCCGCTGGACACTGACTTTGTGAAAGAAGTCGGCAAGTTTATGAAAGAATTTGATATCCGTTGCTATAGCGAGCATCTGAGCTATTGCTCGGATGATGGGCATTTATATGACCTGCTGCCTATCCCCTTTACCGAGGAAGCCGTGCATTATGTCGCCAACCGCATCCGCACGGTACAGGATATTCTAGAGCAGCGCATTGCCATGGAGAATGTCTCTTTTTATGCCATGCCTTCGAATGAACTCAGTGAAATTGAATTCGTAAATGCCGTACTGGAAGAGGCGGATTGCCATTTACATATTGATATTAACAATATCTATGTAAACTCGGTCAATCATCGCTATGACCCGGTTGAGTTTATGAAACAACTGCCTGGAGAGCGTATTGTTTATGCGCATATTGCCGGGCATTACAATGAGGCAGACGACCTGATTATTGATACTCACGGTGCTGATATTATTGATCCAGTGTGGGATTTGCTGGATGTGGCGTATCAGCATTTTGGCGTCTTTCCAACACTGGTGGAGCGTGATTTTAATATTCCGCCACTTGAAATACTCATGCAGGAAGTCGAACAGGTGCGTGCATATCAGGCTAAATACGAAACTACCAAGGTGACAGGCACTCATGGCTAAGCAGGAAACACAGCCCCTACCAGAATTCCAGCGTAAACAGTTCGAATTTACAGCACATATCCGTGACCCCCAAAACACACCTGGTCCTGAAGGCA
>JALVFC010000398.1 GCA_027030285.1 Thiotrichaceae bacterium
AACACCCAGCCATCAAGATGCTGGCGCTGGCCGACGGCAAGCCAATGTTAGCTGTAGAACTTGATAAAAATGAAACCCTGTTAAAAGAGCGCAATCAATTTGCCACAGAGCTGATGCAGGTCTTGTGGCATCGTAATAGTATTATCGATATGGCAAAAGCCTGGCAAAAAACAGATTTACCGACCATGCTGGACTGGCAACTGAAATGGATACAATCTGCCATTAAATATCAGGCACTACATAACCCGAAAGAACCTGCCAACAAATTTCTGCAACAGATTATTGACCGGGTCACTGATCAGAACAAGCTATGGTCGCTCTATGAAGAACTGCTGCATTTAAAGTCCATAACCGATTATCCCTTAAATCGTCAGATCTTCCTGGAGTCCATGCTACAATCATGGCGTGATGTTGGAACACCCCGATAACCCCAATATATCGCGTATTCAAAACATCCGCCCCAACCCCAATAAATAAAATAAAAAAAGAGGTGTCAAAATGCCATCAGCAACCACAGTTGATGAACAAAAGCCAGAGGTCAGTGATCTATTACAACTATCTATCCGCGACAAAGTTGCTCTACACGCACATTACATGCCCTTTATCAAGCATGGAGGTATATTTATACCCACAGATCGTACTTATAAATTCGGTGAAACGATTGCCATGGTATTACGCTTTCTTGACCGTGGTAAAAAACTAGTCATCACGGGTAAAGTTGTGTGGATTTCACCGCAATCCGGTCATCATGCCAGTCATAACCCGGGTGTGGGATTGCAGTTTGCAGGTAATAGCCGCGAGGATGTAAAAAAAGCAATTGAAGCCTATCTCGGAGATCTGGCAAAACGTCCGGCTTTACATCAAGCTTATTAGGCGTACTGTTATGTTATCAATAATAAAAAACTGCCATTTTGAAATCGTATCACTGCCTAAAGTAGTGCGGTTTCGCGATACGCTACAGACGCGCTATTTTGGAGCCAGTGAAGCGTGTCGTTAGACCAGACAATCAATATTGATATACTACATATATTATATATACTATATTTGGTATGTGGGAAATATACGAACATAAGAAAGCAACAAAACAGCTAAAGAGAATTCCAGTAGAAATACTGATGAAGTATGAAAAATGGAAAGATATTGTTGCTATTTCAGGCCCAGAAGGTTTAAAGCTAATAAAAGGCTTTAACGATGAAGCTCTTTCGGGTGAGTGGGAAGGTCATCGGTCATCTAGACTTAACATTCAATATCGAGTTATTTATAAAATTGAAAACGAAGAGCTTTTTGTGAAAGTATTTAGAGTAACAGCTCATGACTATCGGAGGAGTTAAGATGAAAGATTTTACAAAAGCAACTAAAACCGTCGAAGTTTCTATTGGTAATTCTGTTCGTATTCTTCGTGAACTTCAAGGATTAAGCCAAAATGAGTTAGCGTTAATTAGTGGTATACCTCAATCAACTTTATCTGCTATTGAGCATGACAGGGTGAACTTAGGAGTCGAAAGGGCAAAAGTTTTGGCTAGAGCATTGAAATGTCATCCTGCTGTAATTGTTTTTCCAGGCTGGAATATTGAACAAGAATTAGTTGCGTAGTCAATAGCTTATTCATTGTTTCGGCCGCAAACCCATAGTGCCGCGCTAATCAGGCACGCTTTAGCACCAGACCACTATTGTGCCCTCCAAATGCAAAGGATTCTGAAAAAGAATATTCGATAGCCATCTTCCGCTTTTGCGTGACAAAATCCAGATCAGCAATAGGATTGTCAAGGTTCCTGCATGGATGCAAAACCTGATCACGCATACTCAGGGCGCAAATGGCTGCCTCAATAGCTCCACTACCACCCAGCGAATGTCCAATAATGGATTTGCTGGAGTTAATAGCTGCGTTCTTCCCAAAAACCCGTTCTATCACAGCCACCTCAACCTTGTCATTAGACAGGGTACCAGTACCATGAGCATTGATATAATCAATATCCTCCGCATGAATATCAGCACTTTGCAGAGCATTATTAACCATCCGTTCAATCTGCGTGCCACTGGGTTCTGGTGCCATCACCGAGCTGGCATCAAAGGTTTCGGCAAAACCGACCACCTCGGCAAGCGGAGTTCCTCCACGTGCAAGCAAGTGTTCTTCGCTTTCCAGTATCAATGTTGCACCACCACCTTGAGCAAATAAAAAACCGGTACGGTCTTTATCAAAAGGGCGGTTAGCCGTATCTACATCACCAGATTCAGGAATCATGGCAAGTGTGCGTGCCAGATCAAAACCCTTGTAGCTGGCTCCCCAATGGTCTTTCAGGTGCTCCACTCCACCACTGATTACCAGGTCAGCGTGACCTGAGCGGATTCTTTTAAAAGCCTCTCCAATAGCGGTTGTACCAGATGAACAGGCTTGCACAACTGGCTGCACATCACTATGAATGGCAAACTTGATACCGATTCCAGCTGGCACACTGTTACAGATCGACATGGGTATCACAAAAGGGTTCAGGGTAGGAGGATGATATAGTGTTTGCAGGGCATCATTATCTTTGCAAGATGTTTCCTCTGACAGCTTTTGCTTGCAGGTCGCAATTGCGTGATAGCTGAAATTGGTTAACAGGGAACAGGAGCCACCTGAACCAGTACCGTAGATAACAGAGCAACGCTCGGAATTAATGCCTGGCAAACGGTATTGGTTGCGCTTTTTGTCGGTCAGTTCAGGTTCAATGCCAGCATTTAGTAGCGCTTCATGGGTAGTGATAATAGCCAACAATGTGGAAGTGTCATTCTGAATGGTCTCGGCACGCCGAAAACCTAACGACATAAAATCTATTTCAGGCAGTGGAGCCCAGATGCCAGAGCGAAAATCCAGATAGTCATACCAGTGAGCAGGGATTTTTTCAGTGCAGGATTCGCTGGCTAAAATGTTTTTCCAACTGGTTTCGAGGTTGTCACCAAGCGGCGTTATCATGCCCATGCCAGATACAAAAACCCTGGCTGGTTGCTGTATATGAGCACTCATACTTTTTCAGGTTTCAGCAGAAGGTCATCAAGAAAATCTACCACCGAGATCAGTGTATCTTTGTCCTGAAGTGCATTTTGATCAAAGGGTGTACCCAGCTCATCTTCAAGACTGACCAGTAAGGTTACAATATCGATAGAGTCAGCATTAAGGTCACCGCGAAACGAGTCCTGCAAGTTTGGGGGTGTTTCAAGTGCAAGTGTTTCCTGAACGATATCAATTACTTTTTGTTCCAGTGTTTCACGATTTAGCATAATAGTCCTTTTTTCTATCTTACCTTTTAATTATCAAATTTATCCCCTGTGCCGCTGTGAGGTCACGGATTCAGGTGTATTTCCAGCCTTGTTCTCAAGGATTTATCCTCGCCAGAGTTATTCGCCTTAATTACTGAATGCTGTACTAGGAGCTTGTCCGAGAATAGTGAGCCTACTGTGGAAAAGCTGAATTTGGCTAGATTTTCCCTCAATTCTCGTTAAATAGAACAACTATTCGCCTCAAATTGATGAAAAATCTAGCTCAAATCAGCTTTCCCTCGCTACGACTCATATTCTCGGACAAGCTCCTAGGAGGCTGTCCGAGAACGCTACTGCAAATCCCATGATCATCATAATCTGAACTTATTGGAATCGTTAAATAGAATGACTATTTGCCTCATCCAATAAGCTCAGATTATGAGAATCCTGTGATTTTCGCTACGCTTCCAGTTCTCGGAAAGCCTCATAGTATAAAAAATAACCGTTTATAGGATGCCAGTGATTGTATCTATTAGCTGTATAATTTACAATTGTGGTTAATATATAGACAAGAGTAAGGGGCACGGGTCATGCTACAGTGGGTAGTAGAACCCGAACAAAAGACATAATAATGACCGAGATAAGACTAAACAATGAATGTTTTACCTTTTCAGGGAAATGCTGTTAACTTCGGAGTTGCGAGGGAAACAGTAAATAATCATTTGAATTCTGCAAACGGGGGGATTTTGTGGAGTATTCTCAAAGCAGATGCGCCAGCTCGAATCACCCCGGCACTGTTAAGCGAGCTAACAGCTGTACAACAGGAACTGCTCGATCGTTACTCACATAAAGAAATGGATAATGCAGTCAATTATCATGTATTAAGCTCTGAAATCCCAGGTATTTTTTCGCTCGGTGGTGATTTACATTTTTTCTGCAAATGTGTGCGACAGGACAACAGGAAAGCACTGCTTAAATATGCCAGAGACTCAGTTGAATTCGTATATCAGGCAGTAACCAACTATCATTTACCAATCACAACGATAACCGTAGTCAGAGGAGCAGCCTTTGGCGGCGGCTTTGAAGCTGCCTTAGCGTCTAACTATCTGATTGCAGAAGAGCATGCAACATTCTCATTTCCGGAAACCCGCTTTGGACTTTTCCCTGGTATGGGAGCATTTACCTTCCTGCGACAACGTGTGCCAGAGCATCTTGCCGAAGAAATCATTTATAGCGGGAAGTTATATACTGCCAGAGAATTGCAAAAATTAAACATAGTTGATCAGGTATGCAAAAAAGGTCAGGGCTATAAGGCTACGATGCAGTTTATCGCCCAACGTCAGCGACAACACCAGGGGATTCATGCGATGAGGAAAATGGCACAACAATTCTCCTCTATCAATAAACAGGAGCTTTATAGCATCGTAGATTACTGGGTAGAGAGTGTATTTTCACTGGATGACAAGCAATTACGCCTGATTGAAGCACTATCCAGAACAAGTTTTCATCATCACTCACGAGTACATCGTAGAACTATTGATGGTGTCTATTAATCTCTGGCACAAGCATAATTTAGCAGTACAGACATGTCACCCGACAAGCAACTGGAGAATTGCTGCATGTTAATGTCATGGTTAAAAAAAACTGTTTTGCGCTTTTCCCGAAACAGGGCTAAAAAACCCACAACTACAGAGCTAAAGCAGCTAATACTGGATAGGATCAAGGCACAACAACAGCAAGAACAACACCCAGATAACTACGACGTGAAATCATCGCTGTATGCACTTTCAAGCTTGTATTCACTGGTCGAATCAGCACAGCAACCTGCCAGTGAAACGGTAGAGCAGAGTTTGCGAGACTATATTGAGCTTATTTTGAACTACCAGGAACAATACAGAAAAAAACCACTCGATTCAGATAAATACGGTGGTGGTGCAGCGGTAATAGGCAGTGTTGTAAGTCGAGTCATCGAAAGTGCACGTGAAGCGGGTATTGATCTATAGAGATAGCACACCGATAGTGCTATATTTTCGGCTTCCATTCATTTGCTGATTTTTCATGACTCATCCATCTCCACAGGTATTCAATGCCTTCGAATCAACGCTTTCGCCAGGTATTAACCTGATTGAAGCCAGTGCTGGTACGGGCAAAACCTATTCTATTGTCATGCTGGTACTGCGTTTTTTATTGGAGCATGGATACACCCTGGAACAATTGTTGATTGTCACTTTTACCAAAGCGGCAGCTCAGGAATTACGTGACAGAGTGCGTTCCCGGCTTCTGGAAGTAAAAGCTATCTTGGCGGGTAATTCTTCCAATGATGCCGAATTAGATGCCTGGGTTGCAAATCTTGCAGACAGTGATTTGACCCGTTGCAGACTCATGGATGCTTTAGCCGATAGCGATCACGCAAATATCTTCACCATACACGGCTTTTGCCAGCGAACCTTGACCCAGTTTGCACTGGAGAGCGGGCAGGTTTTTGGTTCTGAGTTGCTGGAAAATGTCAGCCATATCGAACAACAAATCGCACAGGATTACTGGCGTATCGAGACCTATGCACGTTCGCTTACACAGGTGGTTTTAATAAGATCAGTTGCGACCACACCAGACAGCTTACTGGCAGCAATCAGGAATATCCGTGATGGCAGCGAGATATTACCGCCAGAGGTGAGTTTGCAACAGTGTCTGCAAGAACTGGAAGCACAGCTAGATCTGATCCAGAAAGTTTTCTCTGATGTTCTAACTGGCATTAAGACTGCGATAGCAGAACAGCCTGATCACTTTAAGGTGAAGTTCAAAGAGGATTTTGCAAATTCAGTAAACAAACTGCAAAGCTGGTTAGCAGGAAAGCGCCCCGTCCCGCTACAGGCTATTACTTCACTAACTGAAGAAAATTTTCTTAATAAAGCACTGAATAACCGGAAGTTCATGGCACGCCCCGCTCAAGGGCTTACCGCCGAACAACGCAAAAATGATTTTTTACAGGAATATGGAATTGAACTGTCCACACTGGAGCCTCTTGCTGAACAGCTCACCACTTTGCAAATAGCCCTTAAACAAGGACTATACAATTACCTGAAAACGGAGCTGGAAAACCGCCTGACACATAGCAACCAGTTATCATTTAACAGCATGATCAGCCACCTTGCCAACGCGCTGTCAGGAGAGCAGGGGACACACCTCAAACAGTTGTTGCAAAACAAATATCCGGTTGCCTTGATAGATGAGTTTCAGGACACCGATGATACCCAGTGGTCTATTTTCTCAACTCTGGTAGAACCACCTGCCAACAATCATTTTCTCTACCTTATAGGCGACCCCAAACAGGCGATCTATCGTTTTCGGGGTGCGGATATTTACTCTTATTTGCAAGCCAAAAAACAGGCAGATCAGGAATACAGCCTGGAGAAGAACTGGCGTTCACAGGCGCCACTAGTGTCTGCTACCAACACACTGTTTGCCATAGACAAACCATTTTTAATTGAAGATATACGTTATTATCCGGTTAAAGCGGGCTTATCTGAACCCGGTCTAACAAAATCTGGTAAGTGTTTTGAGCAAATGGTGCTCTGGGAACTGGAAAAAAACCCGCAGCAAAAAGACGGCTACTGGTTTACCAATAATGGAAATCCAAAAGCACAAATACGCACCCATGTTGTGAAGGAAATACTGCAACTACTTGATCCCTCAAATGCAATTATCCTGGATAACAGAGCATTAAAACCGTCCGATATTGCCATACTGGTACGCAGCCATAAAGAAGCCGAAGCATATCAGCAAGCGCTGACAGAACATGGTGTTCCGGCAGTATTAAATAGCAAGGCATCCGTTTTTGAAAGTCGACAGGCAATTGAAATCTACCACCTGTTACACGCAATCACGCGCCCCGGCAACCCGCAATTATTACGCTATGCACTGTCTTTGCCCTGGTTTGGCATGAACGGCAACGACCTTTATGACTTGCAGGACAACCAGCAGCAGATGGATCAATGGTTGATCGACTTTCAGCGTTATCACGAACTATGGGAGCGCAAGGGCTTGCTCGCCATGATGCATACCCTGATGGATGATCACCAGGTTGCACTACACCTGCAACAAAATAATCAGCTGGAACGCCAGCTCACCAACATTAACCACATTCTGGAAATGATGCAGGAAGTTGCTGTAAACCAGCGTCTTACCATGTCGCAAACACTGGAATGGCTCAGTGATACCATGCAGCAAAGAATTATTCCCGGCGGGCAGGAGCTACGTCTGGAAAGTGATGATAATGCACTTGAGATTGTCACGATTCATGCCTCGAAAGGACTTGAATATGGCATTGTTTTCTGTCCAGACTTGTGGTCATACCGAAAGCCCAATAAATCCGATATTGTCGTATTCCATCAAAATGGCAAACACTATAGTGACCTCGGCAGTGACGCGCTTGAGCAACACCGCGAGCTGAGTCAAACAGAAAGTCAGGCAGAGGATTTACGCCTGTTGTATGTGGCTATTACCCGCGCAAAATACCGTTGCTATCTGGCGTGGGCAAACCTGCGCACGGCAAAGACAGAAAACGACTCAGCACTTGCTCATGTGTATCAACAGCAACCAGGTGAAAGCTGGGGTGAGCGTATGCAGTCGCTGCTTAAACAAACTGGTGATTGCGCAAATAATCCTTTTCACTATAGCTCACTGGAAGTAGACGCAGAGGTAAAAGGTTATTATCAACGCACAGAGCAGCCAAACTTGACAGCGAACCGTGAAATAACGGCAGAGCGTATTCAGCAAGACTGGATGATGAGCAGCTATAGTGGATTGGCGTATCATAGCGTCCATGATGTCGAAATCCCTGAATTGCCACTGGACAAGTCAGGTGAGATCGAGACTGTCTCTGATACCGGTCAGCAACATGAAGAATCCGAAGAACTGCCAAGAGGTGCACAAACAGGCAACCTCGTTCATGAGTTGCTGGAGCATATACCTTTTGCAGTACTGGCTGATCCGCAGAAGAATGATGACTATATAGCCAAACGGGATGAGTTGATCAAGCGTTTTGGGGTTGCGATTGAAAACAAGGCTCTTTTGGATCAATTGCTCATAAATACGGTTACAACCCCCATTGATGTGCCTGATGACAAGAATCCACCCTTCATACTGGCAAACCTGCCCGAAGCGCACTGCCTCAAGGAAATGCCATTTTATTTTGCTGTAAAACATCTGGACAGTCATAAAATCAATGCCGTATTAGCGCAATGCGAAAGCTGTTTGCCACTCTCAGAGCAACAGATGCGAGGGCAGCTCACAGGGTTTATCGACCTTATCTGCAAGTTTGGCGAGCGCTATTATGTCATGGACTA
>JALVFC010000399.1 GCA_027030285.1 Thiotrichaceae bacterium
CCCCTGGGAAATGCTGGTGCCTGGTGATGAACGTAAAAAGCGCAGAGCGCCTTTTGCAACCGAGATTGGCCTGATAAGAAAACTGCATACTGTAGTGGATAAAAGCAGACCTGCCGTTGTAAACCAACAGGTGATGATCGTTGGCGATCCATGTTCCTCTTTTCCGGAACTACCCGGTGCACAACGTGAAGCCAGAGTGGTGGAACAAAGCTTTGTCGATACTGTTTTTGAGACAGGGAATAACACCCTTGTCCGAGCGCGTGGTGTTGATATTATTTCCAGAGTGATGAATACCGAGGTGCAGATCTTGCATCTTGCTGGACATGGTATTTACATACCCGCTGGTGAGAGCTTCGCCGGGCGAAAATATAAAAATGGACTGGCTGGCATGGTGCTGGGTGATGGTATCTTCCTCACTGAAAGTGAAGTGCATCAACTTGAGTTTATTCCTGAGCTAATTTTTATTAATTGTTGCCACCTTGGCAAGACTATTACTGACAGGGCGAGTGAGGATAAAGGGGATACACTCTTTCTAACTGATTCGCGTGCTGCATTGGCGGCGAACCTGGGCACAGCCCTTATCGAGGCGGGAGCGAAATGTGTTGTAGCTGCTGGCTGGGAAGTCGATGATGATGCAGCACTGGAGTTTGCCAGCCAGTTTTACGAAAACATGATTCATAAAGGGAAAGCCTTCGGCGAGGCATGTAAACAGGCACGGAGTACTGTGTATAACAAATTTCCACGCAGCAATACATGGGGTGCTTATCAATGTTACGGCGATCCATCATTCCGTTTCAATAAAACGAAGTCTGATCGCAAGGGTAAAAATGCTGGAAATAACGAGGAGTTTGATGTTTTTCATAGCCCTTATGAGTTAACTGTCTGGTCACAAAACATTTGTGCCCGACCTGAATTTACGCCTGAGCAGCAGCAACGAATCATCAAGGAAGTGCGTTCTCGTGATGCAGGTTTACCAGATAGCTGGCTACAGGACGCATCCGTAATGGAAGCATTAGGTAATGTCTATGCCAGAATGGATGAAGATGTTGCAGCATTGAAATGCTATCAGCGTGCCATGCAAGCAGAAAATTCATCATTATCGTTAAAGGCATTGGAGCAGCGCGTACGCTTGCAAATCCGGCTTTCTGAGCAAATGTTTGAGTTTTACATCAAATTCAAAACAATGCGCAACTTTGATGAGAGCTATATTGAAAGTGCCCTGCAAGAGATTGAAGTGTTATTAAAGTTTGGCGAAACGGTAGAAAGGCAGACATTAAAAGCACATCTCTATCGACACTATGCACTGGTAAAAATTAGCCACAACAATCAGTCAGCGGGCCTGCGCCTGATGCGCAAAGCCTATCAACTCATTAGTGCAAATAGTGAAAAGGTCTATGAGAAAACAGTTGATTACTCTTTTTCACGCTACGCCTGTTTAATTCTGGATGTTGTGAGTATTGCAGTGGGACTCCATTTTAATGATAAGGGAAAAACTGAAACACAGTATATTCAACAACTTGAACGATTACTTGAACAATTGCAGCGCAAAGCTAGAACGAATGACTTTTTTGATCAGGACTCTATCTTGCGTTGTAAATTACTAATGAAATTATTGTTGGTAAAAAAAACTCCCGGGCAGTTAAACCTTGATGACTTGCAAGACAGTTATGAAGATTTACTTGAAAATGCAGCTAAAAAAGATCAAAGCAGGGTGTTACGACAGCTGCTTTTCCTTGTCAGCTATCTGAAAAAATCCTGGAGCAAGATGCGACAGCCCGCAGTAAAAGAACTTCAAGCAATGTACGAGCAGCTTGAGTTTGTCTGTAATACTCCGTATTTTCGGAAAAAATGAAATTATAAATCAGCGAATGTAGGGCAGAGAGATTCTGCAGAGGCGCAATAATAATTGTGGCTATAAAATATTCATATGGTTATACTCTCGGACTGGTTCCCTTCCAGTCGTAGCTTCTTCCCTTTAGATGCTACACAAGCCAATAAACACAACCCGTAATAACCATGACTTTCGTTGATTATCCCGCCTTACTCAGAGATTTCTTTATCGACTTTATGAGCCTTTATTTATTTGCTTATACAGTAGTCTATAAACGTTTTCGTAATATTGAACTTTTTGTAACAGTTTGCCTTTTTAATATCTTTATATTACTGGTGGTAATGGCGA
>JALVFC010000400.1 GCA_027030285.1 Thiotrichaceae bacterium
TAGCAGACCCTATTTATTACGCGCCATTTACGATTGGTTACTGGATAATGGCATGACACCACATCTGCTGGTTGATGCGGATGTTGATGGTGTTACTGTGCCGCGACAGTATGTTCAGGACGGTAGGATTATTCTGAATTTGAACCCTTCTGCTGTGCAGAATCTCGTGCTTGAAAATGAAGAGGTCGTCTTTAATGCTCGTTTTGGGGGAGCGCCTTTTCATATTTATATTCCCATGAAAGCAGTGCTGGGTATTTATGCCAGGGAAAATGGTCAGGGAACCATGTTCAAGGATGAAGAAGGTTTTGACTTCCCGGATGGAGATCCTGAACCACCTAAACCAAACAATGATAAACGTCCAAAGTTACGGGTTGTGAAGTAGAAACTGCTCAGCTTGTCCTTATTGACCTAAGTTTGTCGGGAAAAGAAACCACAAAATAATGCTCTCACTGATAGCAGGCATGGCAAACAAGCGAGTCATTGGTTATAAAAACCAGTTGCCATGGCATCTGCCTGCTGATCTTGCCTGGTTCAAAAAAACGACCATGGGCAAGCCGATTATTATGGGGCGCAAGACCTATGAATCCATTGGCAAACCACTGCCTGGTCGCAAAAATATCGTGCTTACATCCAGTGCAGATTTAATATTACCTGGTTGTGAGGTTGTTACTTCCCCCGATGCCGCCATTGCGCAAGCTGGTGAGGTTGATGAGGTGATGGTGATTGGTGGGGCGCTTGTCTATGAGCTGTTTTTGCCTCGTGCGCAAAGGCTGTATCTGACACTGGTTGATGCCGAGATTGAGGGTGATGCCTTTTTTCCAGACTATCACGCGGTTGCTGACTGGGATGTGGTTTATGAGCAGAAGCATCCGGCAGATGAACGACATCAGTATGCGATTACTTTTCAGCAACTGGAACGAAAAAAGCTGTAATTGACGTAAGCTATGTGGTTTCCTCTGATGACTAGCTCTGCAAGCGCAGATCAAAATGTGCTCCCTTCTCAGAGTCTTGCAAAATAATTTCTCCATTCCATGCTTTAAGTAATGATTCAACAATACCCAGCCCCAGTCCGGTGCCGCCATGCTCACGGCGAGTGGTAAAAAAGGGTGTAAAAATACGTTTGCGATTGGCCTTGGAAATACCCGTTCCATTGTCGATAACAGAAATCTGTACCCAGGTCTCTGTCCGTTTGACTTTAATATGAATCTCACTTGCGGCATGATGCAGACTATTATCAAAAAGATTGTTCAGAATAATCTTCAGCTGATCCGGTGAGATTTTCAGTTTGCTATTCGTTTCTGCTTCCGAAAACAGAATGTCCAGGCCTCTTTCGGCATAGCATGATTTCAGGTCAGTGAGTACATCGGCAAGGTTGCAGGTTGCAGATGATGCTTGTGTTGAATCGGCGCGTGCCTGCTCCAGCAAGCGATTGACCAGACGCTTCAGGCGTTGCGTATCGGCTTGCAGGTTGTTAATAAAGCGTTGCCGTTGTTCCACAGGCATCTCATCGATATGCTCCTGTAACAACTCCAGTGTGCCTTGCATGGAGGTAAGTGGGGTTTTGAACTCGTGTGAGACGTGCGAGGCAAACTTGTTGATGTAGGCTGACCGCTCATGCAGGGTTCTGGACATTTCGGTAAAGCTGCGCGATAGCTCGGCCAGTTCATAGGTACCTGGTTGTTTGAGTAATTCAACCGTTTCAATTTCACCACGGGTGAGTTTCTTGGTTTGCTCGATTAGTTCACGAATTGGCCGAGACAGGCGGGAGGATATAAACAGCACCAGCAGTCCGGTCAGCCCAAGCACTAGCAGTGTCAGAAACAGTACCTTTTCTTTTCTGATATACAGGTGCTTGAGAATGTTTTGCGGAGTACGGGAGAGATACACCACACCATATACCTTGCCCTGATCCATTACCGGAAACGCTGTAAAGATGCGTATTTTGGTGCCTCGGCTTAATGATGCAATGGGTGGAGGTGGTTCATCCGAGATGCGTTCCCTGATGACGGGTGAGTACTTTCCCTGCATCGCACGTTGTACTTCAGCGAGGTGTGCCAGTGACAACCCCCTTTCCTGCCGACCTGCAATCACGATGCCATTGGCATCCAGCAGGCGCATACCAGCTAAAGTGATTTGCTGGGTATTTGCCAGTATGGGTTGCATTTGCTGGCCTGCCTGCATGATCTGTGGATCTACCTGTATCGTTGTTGGGAGTGCATCTGGGCGGCGCGGCAAAACCTGGTGTGAGGATAAGTCCAGCATCGGGTAGACAGGGCGATAACCTTCATCAGGGTTGATATGTTCCTGTCCGATCAGATGACGAAAAATAGCAGCCAGCGCCGCGGACTGACTAATCAGTTCAAGCTCGGTCTTGCGCACCAGCTCGTTTTCATAAAAGCGCAGAAAATAAATGCTGCCCAGCGGAAGCATCAGCACCGATAACATGACAATCAGCAAGATGGTTCGTAACTTGAAGAGCTGGCGCAGTTTGGGATGGGCATTAATCGGCATGCAACTTATGCCTCTGGCGCTTCACAACGGCTGAGCTTGTAGCCAACACCATGCAAGGTATCAATCACGCGCTCACAACCCACTTTGGCGAATTTGCCACGTATATGGCGAATATGACTGTCAATCGTGCGATCACTCACATGGATGTTGTACTGATAGGCACTATCCATGATGACATCCCGACTAAAGACACGCTGTGGCTGGCGTAGAAACTGGGCAAGAATGGCAAACTCAGTGGCTGTCAGGTGGACAGGTTGACCATCCCACCATAGTGCATGCTGTTCAGTATCCATCCGCAGCAGACCGGCTTGTAGTACATGAGAGGGGTGACTCTCTGTCCGTCCTTTGGGCTGGATGCGTTTAAGAATTGCCTTGATACGTGCAACCAGCTCGCGGGGGCTAAACGGCTTGGTCACATAATCATCACCACCAATTTCCAGCCCCAGAATACGGTCAATCTCATCATCCCGTGAGGATAAGAACAAAATGGGGACATCGGAGGTCTTGCGGATTTCACGGCAGCATTCCAGCCCATCCATTTCCGGCATATTGATATCCAGCACAATTAAATCGACTGCGCAAGTATCCAGGCTGGCAAGCGCCTGTCTGCCATCCTGCGCCAGGCACACTGACATAGCGGCTTTTTCCAGCGCAAACTGAATGACTTCACGGATATGTGGATCGTCGTCCACAACAAGAATGGTGGTCATACGTCGTTCCCCAGATAATTATCAGTAATATAGCATGTTATAACGAGCCTCCGGACTCAATAAATTTACCTGGATCAAGGTAAAACAGGCGTTGCCAACTTGCATGGGTGCGCGGATTCCAGAGCCAGATACGTGGTAGCAGGGTACTGATTGAATAGTGCAAATGGGGTGGTTTTCCTTTGGCATTACCCGTATTGCCAACTGTACCAATCGACTCACCCGCATGTACGTATGAGAGTAGGCTGACATGCCGCTGTTGCAGGTGAGCAAAATAATGGAAATGCCAGTTGGCACCCAGCAGGTAAATAACTTGCCCGCCACGACCGTAGCTACCACTGTACAATATAATACCGTTGGTACTAGCAACAACTGGTGTACCAGCCTCAGCAAAAATATCAATGCCTTTATGTGTGCCGGACTTCCCCCAGGGGTAATACCAGAATGACTGTGGATTCCAGCTATTTACCGTGGCACCAACAACCGGATTTAAATGTTGCTCTGCCGGAATAAAACCCAGCCCATAAATGATGAATACCAGGATGATGAAATAGTATTTTTTTCTCATCGGCTTAGTATGCCGCAGCACTTTGCATAACTGATGATAAAGTGTTGCAAATAATGTGCAGAACGGCGGGCAGGTAGAGAAACCGCTGGTAAACAGAATTTGTTGCGTTTGTTGCTTACGCTTTGAGGAATATCTTGTTCCACCAGCGTTTGCGGCTACCCGTCTGCGGGAAGGCATTGGGCAGGTCTATGGGTTTTATTTTGGAAAGTATCCAGCCTGGCAATGGCGGTGGGTGGTTGCCGCTGCTACAGCTGGTGCCGACATTATTCGGGTCGAAGATTTTAATAAAGCTGGGTGTTTCTCGGTTGTCGGCATAGACGATGCCGCAATAGTCTTCTTCGTGCTCAGTGTGTAGCAATTGGTCAATTTCCGGAATAAATTTGTTTAGCTCTTCGCTGCTTGCTACGGATTCCGGTGGGGTGTCGCCAACTGCGTAGATATACCAGTCTTCGGGATCTGCCTGCACGCGTTGCCACAGTTCATCGAGTTGCTGCCAACGTAGCACACCGCTAAACGCGCCATTAAAGGTTTTGAAATAGGGGTGATTGCTAAGGTCAGTGTTTGGCTTGCCCATTTGGTGTTCCTCAGAGTGTTTCGATAAATTCCAGTGCATTACCGTCCGGGTCTCGGGTAAAGAGCGCTGCGCGACCTGATTTGCTCATGGTGTAGGGGATGTTGTTGGCACCCAGTGCATTTTTCAAAGGCTCCAGGTTCTCAATACTAAAAGCGGCATGACGATCACGCCCGCCGTGTGCGGGTCTGCCTGTCACCGGATCCGGGTTGGGCAGTTCCAGCAGGTGGATTTCCTGCTGCGCGTTCACTTTTAGCCAGGCTCCATTAAACCCAATATCAGGGCGGTTGGTTTTTTGCTCAATATTCAATAATCCACAATAAAAGTCCAGCGAGACTGTCAGTTTATTAACGATAAAACTGACATGGTGGATGTCGGTTATATGTACTTTATGCTGTTTGGCACCACTGTTAGCCATGTCGAATTAATTCCAGGAAATCATTGGCGGTGCGCTGCATCTTGCCGCGTTCCAGGAGTAGCTTCCAGCGGCTGCCACCCGCCTGCCGCCAGAGTAGTGCGGCACGAATACCGGAAAGTAGCAGGGCACGGATTTTTGCTGCATTTTCTTTTTTCCCCAGGTGACCCTGGTCGCCTTTTACCATAATGCGTGGTCCCAGCTTGCTGATGGTTTCCGCATAGATATCAGCCAGTCGGCTTATAATGGTTTCATCTGTTACGGCAAAGTGCTTGAGCTGACGCTGTACGTCTTCAATGCCATTGAGCAGGATTTCAAAAAGCTCCGGGTGACTGTCCAGTTTTTTCTCAAGATGTAACAGGTTGATGGCATAGCGTGTGGTTTCCATATTTTTTTGCTTGCCATCTGGTGTCATCTGGCCACTGCCTAACTGAAATAATAAAACCTTGAAGCCTGTTTGCAGTTTTTCCAATCCACCATAAATGTCCTGAATTGTATCCGTGTTGTCGGTCACGACACTTTGCAAACAGGTTGTGAACAATGCCTGATCTACGTTGCCATCATGTGCAATCTGACGTACCCCCTCAACACACTGAAACAGGGCAGCGAGAGCAATGGTTCGATTATCCGTATTCTTTTCCATGAGGTTTGGTCGTTATTTTCTGATTCAATTCGGGGCAGATGCCTGAGAGCATAAAGCCTACCACAAAATAAATAGTCATAGAGAGATTATACTTTATGGGGATCGCTAACACCCTCTAACATCCTTGCCACCAGCATTTGCCCTGCTGTTCCTGAAAATTCATAATGGCATCGTATTTTATGGCTTTATTACGTGGCTGGTTAAGGTGTTCCTTAATGCCCCATGATCCCCAACGGTGCCAGGTTTGCGGCATGTTGAAGACATTAAATATAGTGCCACCGGCTGCTTTCCAGCTGTTGAAAAGCTGCATATAGATTTCACCCATACGGGAGTCCTTGTTGGCTGCCTTAAAGAGTTTGCTGAGTTGTTTTTTCTGGGCAGTTGAGCGTGTTTTGTCCGACCAGTTGACGGCGAGGTGCTGACCACCCTCGTAGGCTACCAGTTGCAGGTTATAGCTTTGTGCAAGTTCTGCCTGTTTTTGTATGAGTTTGATGGTTGCTGGTACGCCATAGGGGTCGTAGGGGTTTTGTAAGGCATTAAAGACATCATCCAGGTTTGTTGCATCTGGCAATAAAGTGTTGACACCCAACAGGTTTTTGCAGCCTCGATGTTCACGGTTGCTACAGGCGTGGAAATAGGGTGCAATGGCCAATGCGTCCAGATGTTCATAAGCATTTTCGTACTTGAGTATATTGCGCGACAGGTCAGTGGAGTTCTGATAGCTGCCTGCAACACGGATCAGGCGGTCGGTTTCTGCAAATGTTTCTTCCCATATTTTAAAAATCTCTACTGCACGCTTGATGTAGTAGCGATAACCCTCTCGAAACGGGTTTTGCTCAGCATCCAGTGCCATCTGGTGTCCTTTATAGCGTACATAGTATGCTCCCCAGAAGCGGTCATTCCAGGTCTCATTGCTGTATTCTACCCATATCTTGAGGTCATCATTTAAGTGCTCTGAAACATAGTCGGCAAAATGCTTTACATACTCATCATCAGCATTGTGCGGTATGGTGAACCAGGGTTCTGCCTTGAGTGTATTTGCCAGTGCAACCAGGACTTCTATCGGTACACCGTGCTTTTTGCTCTCATCGGTACGGTGTGAGCCTCCCCACACGGCATCATCCATTTTCGCTCGCATATCCCAGGTCAATGGTTGCAGGATACAGTCACGAAATTCGTCGTCCTTGAACTGGTAGCAGGCTCGCGGAATATGCTGACTGGCTTCCATGAAGTTCATCATGCGCAATACGCGAAAGTTTTTTAGCAGTCTTAGATAATCGGGATTAAAAACTATGTTGTTGCGGTCTTGCAGCATGCTTGCAAAAGATTGGTATTGACCAGGTGCGCATTCACTTTCATTGTCAACCCGTAAAAATGGCATACCCTGACAAATACCACCCGGCATAATAATGCGGATATTGCGTATCGGGTCATCCGTGCTGGTGTTGACTATTTTTACGATCAGTCTGTTTATAGTGGAGTTATTTGGGTTTATGTCTATGATTTCCTGATTGCCCGAGTGTTCTATACGTTTTCCTAATCCGCCATAGGATAGCTCGCCTGTACCATCATAAAGTACCGTATAGCGACCGTAAGGAATGGCACCGTCAGGCAGGCTTTGCAACAGTAATGTATATACTTCTTTGCCCTGGGGAATGTCTGTTGGCCAGCCGTTATCATCGTAGCTTACGCCATCTTCTGAAAATTCTGCGAAAGGGCGAGCCGTGCGGAAGATATCAACAAAGGGCATGGACTGACCGACGGTATCTGCCTCGGCCTGCGGTGCTTCAATATTGATTCCCAGTGTCGGTGCAAAAAAGGCGGCAGGTTGGCGGTTAAGCCGATTCAGGGCTTTCCCCAGCTTTTGTTCAAACTGTTCGCGTGGCAGGGAAAAGTCAAGTGCAATGGAGGTTGCTATCGTTGCTAGTTGTATGCCGTTTTCAGGGTTGGCATCCTCATCCATTGATAACAAATACTGGTGCAGATTGTATCTGAGGGGAGGGGTAAAGCTATCAGGGGTTATCGTGTTGGCACCGCGCACAGTGCCGACCTCTTTACCGTTAATACTCAGGGTAATGGTTTTGTTTTGCAGATAGGTGAAAGCACCCTGTGCATCGGTGTCACCAGTTGCGATGTCTGAGGTGTAACCGATTCCGCTAACAGGAAAGCTTGTGCCGTCAGGTTTGCTTACCGTGAAGCTGCCTTGCTGGGTGAGGGCTTTGGTCAGTTCGCTGGCAAATTCATTAACAGGCAGGTTTAAATCAATAGCAAGCCCAGAGGAGGGAAGGCTTCTTTCCGTAATCTGGATGCCGTTGTTCTTGTTGTTATCTTCATCCAGTGCGTAAAGCAGGGCAGCAAGGTTCTGCTCATTGATGGAGGGAAAATCGTGTTGGGTGATTTCCGCACGGGCTTTGGTGCTGCCAATTTTCAGGTTGCCAATGGAAAACAGAATATCTTTGCCATTTTTGTAGCTGAACTTGCCACCTTTGTCGGTCGTTCCATGTTGCTGAGCTGATGTGTACTGAACTCCCTGAACGGGATAGTGTGTAATTTGTGATACCGCTTCACCATTTGCATTATTAATAATCCGGGTCTCGGTTATTGAAAAAGTACCTGACCTGGTTCTGTGTGCCAGCTTTGCCATCAGCATGACCAGGATGACCAGGATGAAAATGACCAGCAACGATAATAAAATATAAACAAGTAGGCGAGACTTAGTCATCAGGCTTTACGGATGTCTCCACAATAAAATGATGGGGGATTCTAGCACAGAAAGAATGCGTTATTGATAGCAGGGGTTTCTTATGGGCTTGTTTTTCTGATAGTTGCAACTAAAGGAGCCTCTGATTTAGTCGTGGACAATTCTATATAATTGAGAAATTCCACACAGACCTGATTAAAGTCTCCTTCTGTTTATTTCATGCCGCGACTTTTTTTGATCAGATCATAAGCTGTCTGAATTTCCTTGGAGCGCTCGGTGGCTTCTTTAATCATGGCTTCAGGTAATCCCTGACCAATCAGTTTGTCCGGGTGGTATTCACGCACCAGTTTGCGGTAGGTTTTTTTGATATGTGCATCGCTATCCGTTTTTGCTACCCCCAGTGCCTGGTAAGCTGCGTCCAGCGCACTTACCGAGGTATAG
>JALVFC010000401.1 GCA_027030285.1 Thiotrichaceae bacterium
GGGGGTTACAGGCCATCAAGGTGTACCTGGAATCTACTCCTTGAACCCCTTGATCCGCCTGTAGAGCCATAGTCTCTGTAAAACGGTTAATCAGGACGCATCCGCTTTTGTCAGGATGACGTCAAACTCATAAACGAGCAGGTCATCTTCCGGATACTGTTGATAGGATTCATCCAGGCTGGATTTTGCGATGGGTAGTTTTTCCCAGGCATAGGTTTTGTCTGAATGAATATTAAAGCCAGCATTTTTGAAACTTTTGATGATTTCTTCGTGGCGTAAACGGTTGGTATAAAATCCGGATTTTGCGAACAGGTCAGACTCCCAGGTTTTCTCGCTAAACCTCAGGTTGTTGAGGCTTTCTTCCATGTGATCTTTTAAATCAACCACATGTGAGCAAACACCGCCAGGTTTCAGAATGCGGTGGAGTTCTTTCATGATGGCGTCAAAATCACCCAGTCGCACATGCTCGAGAACGGCATGTGACCAGATGAAATCTACGGATTCATCAGGGATGGTTTGTAATGAGCTTAGACCGTCAGTGAGATATTCCATGTTGATATTCTGAAGGAGTTCATCAACGCTTTGTGCACTCCTGTCCACCTGCTCTAATGTATACCCCTGTTTTTCTTCGAGGTAAGACAGGGCATTTTGATAGACCTGTGTTTCCATGGTTGCGAACTTGCCTACATCGACCAGATAGCATTTTTCCGCACCAAGCGCAGTCATGTTTAACGCGGATAATAATGAGTCTCCAGGACCAAGCTCCAGCACCGTAAAGTTTTCATCAAGCCATGGTTTGGCAAATTCATAGTGCTGCCGAGCGACATTGAAAGCATAGTCCGGGTCAATCATATAGCCATGTTTGAACATGGATAAACTGCGAAATAGTGAGTAGTCAATGGGGAGTCGGGAAAGAACCATTTTGGCGGGGATTTTCATCCACCATTTCAGGGGTAGAGACATAATTTAAGTTGTATTGTTTGTGATTTAGATTAAAAATTTAAGTACAGTGAGGACAGTATAGTCGAAGTATCATAAAGTTGTAGTTTGTTGTCACGATAAAAGGATGTAAGTGTCTTTTGGTTGGAAGCACTTGGCTTAATAGTTAACAGAAAAGCATCTTGATTAGTAAGTTGCGAGTACCGCTCATAAATCAGGGTTAGTATAGTAACAGGGATCATTAAAAACGATTGCATTTTTTGCTATAGAGCGGTACTCTTGCGCGCTTAAATTAATCACATGGCAACATAATACGGGGATTTCCTATGCGTCAAACATTAGTAGCTGGTAACTGGAAGCTGAATGGTTCTAAAGAAAGTATTCAAACGCTTGTTAAAGGCATTGCTGATGGTATGTCTGGTGTAGATGGCAAGGCTGTGGCTGTTTGTCCTCCTTATGTATATATCCCCATGGTCTCGGAACTGGCTGCCGGAACGGGAATTGCCGTGGGTGCACAGGATGTTGCCGATCAGGAGTCAGGTGCATTCACTGGTGAAGTCTCTGCTGCCATGCTCAAGGATGTGGGTTGCCAGTATGTCATTGTTGGACACTCTGAGCGTCGTAGCCTGTACTGTGAAAAAGATGAAGATACGGCAGCCAAATATGTCGCTGCGCAAAAAGAGGGGTTAACACCTATTTTGTGCGTTGGTGAGTTGCTGGAAGAGCGTGAATCTGGTGATACAGAAAACGTTGTTGCCAAACAGTTAGATGCAGTTCTTTCCCTGGCTGGTGTTGAGTCGCTGGCTAATGCAGTGATTGCCTATGAGCCTGTTTGGGCTATTGGTACTGGTAAAACAGCTACTCCTGAGCAGGCTCAGGAAGTGCATGCTTTTATTCGTGGGAAGATCGCAGCTCTGGACGCAAGTGTTGCTGAAAAAGTGCAAATTTTATACGGTGGTAGCATGAATGGTAGTAATGCTGCTGAACTGTTGGCAATGGAAGATATTGACGGTGGTTTGATTGGTGGCGCTTCTTTAACCCCAGATGCGTTTTTGGCAATCTGTACTGCCTAGTTTAAGAAGAATACAAATGTATAACATACTTTTAATTATCCAGATTATCGTAGCCATTGGCATTATTGGTCTGGTATTGGTACAACACGGTAAGGGCGCGGATGCTGGTGCAGCCTTTGGCGGTGGTGCTTCAGGCTCTGTATTTGGAGCGCGTGGTGCCGG
>JALVFC010000402.1 GCA_027030285.1 Thiotrichaceae bacterium
GGGTTACGATTTTGAGATTGTACCGCTGGGTTTTTATGAAGTTGAAGCGGCTGTCGGACAGGGTAAAGTTGATTTTATTCTTACCAATCCCGGTATCTTTGTGAACCTGGCTGCGCGCAACTGGGTGACTCCCCTTGCCACCATGAACAATGTGATTGATGATGAATCCTTTAGTGAATACGGCAGTGTCATTTTTACCCGTAGTGATAATCAAACTATCAAAAAATTAACCGACCTTAAAGGCAAGCGCTTTGCAGCCGTGAATGAAACTTCACTTGGTGGCTTCCTTATGGCATGGCGTGAAATGCAGGCAGAGGGTATTCATCCGCATAAAGATTTTTTGCAACTTGACTTTACCAACAGCCATCACAAAGTTGTACAGGCGGTGCTTGAGGGTAAGGCTGATGCTGGCGCGGTACGCACTGGCACACTGGAAACCCTGTTCCAAGCAGGAAAAGTTGATGAGAGTGCTATCAGGATTATTCACCCCATGGAATCAGCTGATTTTCCATTGGTGCACAGCACCCGGCTGTATCCGGAATGGCCGTTTAGCAAGGTTCAGCAAATCAATAGCGACCTGGCGGACAGGGTTGCCCTGGCACTGCTACGGATGCCCAGTGACTTCCCGTCACGCTTTACAGGTGGCTATGCCAGGTGGACCCTGCCGCGAGACTATGCCGGCGTACATAACCTGTTTAAGGAATTGAAGCTGCCCCCCTATGCTTTTGCTGATGAATTCACGCTCAGCGATGCTTTAAAGCGCTACTGGTACTGGCCGCTGATTGGCATACTCACCCTGCTTGCGCTACTAGGCATGATATCTGCCGCGAGAATGCGAAATACACGCCTGGAAGCAGCCAAGCAAAAGCTGGAACACCAGTATGAGCTGATTGTAAACTCGGTAACCGATGGTATTTACGGTGTGAATACCCAGGGACAATGCACCTTTGTCAATCAGGCGATGCTGCGCATGACGGGCTGGCAGCAACATGAATTGCTAGGCAAAAACCTGCAACCTCTGCTGCACCACACACGCAAGGACGGCACTGAAGCAAGCATGCAGGAATGCCCCATGCACCAGTCTTTTGCAGATCAGCAGCCGCATTTTTTTAGTGATGATATTTTCTGGAAAAAGAATGGCGAAAGTATCCCGGTAGAGTACAGCAGCACACCCATTACCGATCAAAGTGGAGAAGTCATAGGTGGTGTGGTGGTATTTCGTGATATTTCTGACCGCAAGCAGGCGCGTGAAAAACTACGCCAACATGAGCTGCAACTTTCGCACGTTGCCCGCTTGAGCATGCTGGGTGAAATGGCATCAGGTATCGCACATGAAATCAACCAGCCACTAACCGCCATCACCACCAATTCCAAAGCCTGCATTCGTATGCTGGAAAGCAGTTCACCAAATCTTGATGGCTGCGCCGATGTGCTGGAGAAAATTGCAGGACAGGCAGAACGTGCAGGTGAAGTTATCCGTCATATCAGACAGTTTGTCACCAAGGACACCCCTGAACTCAAGCCTGTGAGCATACAAACACTGCTGGATGCGGTGCTAGACCTGCTGCACAACGAATTACAGCGACACGATATAAAACTCACCCTAAATCTGACTCACCCGGATAGCCAGGTGTTAGCCCAGAAAATTCAAATTGAACAAGTCCTAATAAACCTGGTTAGAAATGCCATTGAATCATTAGAGCAAATGCCTGTTCATACCCGCCTGATCAGCATATCTACTGCTTTAAAGTCCAATAACAAGCTGGAAATAAGGGTGACGGATCAGGGGGCAGGTTTGAGCGAGAAGGTAAAAGAATATTTATTTGACCCCTTTATTACCACCAAACAGAAGGGTATGGGGCTTGGGCTTTCCATAAGCCAGGGGATCATTGAAGCGCATGGTGATAGAATTCATGTAGATGATTTAGACCAAGGTGTGAGTTTTTACTTTTCCTTGCCCATTTATAACCCACAAAATAACCCACACGACAACCAGCAGGAAAACCCGGTATGAGTGAAGCCCAGGATGCTACCGTTTTTATTATAGATGATGATAAAGAAGTCCGTGAAGCCATAGAACTCCTCATGCAATCCATTGGCTTACCCGCCAAAACCTACGCCTCTGCAAAGGAATACCTGGAGCAGTTTGATGCCGACATTCCTGGCGTTCTG
>JALVFC010000403.1 GCA_027030285.1 Thiotrichaceae bacterium
ACAACCAGGAAGAGTTTGAAGATATCGTTTCGCACGGACTGGATTTGTCACCCACTACGGAAGTTCTGATTGAAGAGTCATTGCTGGGCTGGAAAGAATATGAAATGGAGGTGGTGCGTGACCACAAGGATAATTGCATTATTATCTGTTCCATTGAGAATCTTGATCCAATGGGTATTCACACTGGTGATTCCATCACGGTTGCACCAGCACAGACACTGACCGATAAAGAATACCAGATCATGCGGGATGCCTCATTAAACGTGCTGCGCAAGATTGGTGTGGATACGGGCGGCTCTAACGTACAGTTCTCCATTAACCCGGAAAACGGGCGCATGGTGATTATTGAAATGAACCCGCGTGTATCGCGCTCCTCCGCACTGGCATCAAAAGCTACCGGCTTTCCTATTGCCAAGGTTGCTGCCAAGCTAGCGGTGGGTTACACCCTGGATGAGCTGAAGAATGAAATCACTGGTGGTGCAACACCAGCATCTTTTGAACCCAGCATTGACTATGTTGTTACCAAAATCCCGCGTTTTACCTTTGAAAAATTCCCGCAGGCTGACGATAGACTTACAACCCAGATGAAGTCAGTAGGGGAGGTGATGGCAATCGGTCGCACCTTTCAGGAATCTTTCCAGAAAGCCCTGCGTGGTTTAGAAACGGGTATTGATGGTCTGGATGAACGTGTTGACCTCAAAGCAGATAGTGCGAAGGATATTCTGCGCCAGCAGCTGACAGATGTGGGTAGTGAGCGCATCCTGTATGTTGCTGATGCTTTCCGGTTTGGCATGAATCTGGAAACGGTTTTTGATTACACAGCCATTGATCCCTGGTTCCTGGTGCAGATCAAGGACCTGGTCGATATAGAAACAGATCTTAAAGAACGCTTTCTGATAGATGTTGATGCTGAGCAAATGTTTCAGCTGAAGCGCAAGGGCTTTTCAGATTTGCGTCTGGCGAAGCTGCTCAATGAAACCGAAAAAAGTGTCAGAAAGCACCGCCATAAATTAAATGTGCGTCCTGTTTACAAGCGTGTGGATACCTGTGCTGCCGAGTTTGCAACTAGCACAGCCTATATGTATTCCACCTATGATGAGGAATGCGAGGCTGAGCCTTCAGACAGGGAAAAAATCATTATTCTGGGTGGTGGTCCGAATCGTATTGGGCAGGGAATCGAATTTGATTATTGTTGCGTACATGCGGCATTCGCCATGCGTGATGATGGTTATGAGACCATTATGGTGAACTGCAACCCGGAAACCGTTTCCACAGATTATGACACCTCGGATCGCCTCTATTTTGAGCCATTGACGCTGGAGGATGTACTGGAAATCGTACATCTTGAAAAGCCCAAAGGGGTGATTGTGCAGTATGGTGGACAAACTCCCTTAAAGCTGGCTGATGCCCTGGAAGACAATGGCACGCCAATTATAGGTACATCGCCGGATGCGATTGATCTGTCGGAGGATCGCGAGCGATTCCAGCAAATGATCGAAAAGCTGGAATTAAAACAGCCACCTAACAGAACAGCAAGGGATGCAGAATCAGCTGTGCGCCTGGCAGAAGAAATCGGCTATCCACTCGTTGTTCGCCCTTCTTATGTACTAGGTGGACGTGCGATGGAAATTGTCCACAATGAAGCAGATTTGCGTCACTATATGCATACCGCGGTGCAGGTTTCCAACGACTCTCCGGTATTGCTGGATCGCTTTCTGGATGATGCGATTGAAGTGGATGTTGATGCGATTTGTGATGGCGAGAATGTGCTCATCGGCGGTATTATGCAACACATTGAGCAGGCAGGTGTTCACTCTGGAGATTCCGCTTGTTCCTTGCCACCTTATTCATTGAGTGAAAAGATTCAGGACGAATTACGCAGACAAATGGTGATGATGGGCAAGGCTTTGCATGTACAAGGTCTGATGAATGCACAGTTTGCGATCAAGGGTGAGGATATTTATATCCTTGAGGTAAATCCGCGTGCCTCGCGTACCGTACCTTTTGTTTCCAAGGCAACAGGGCGTCCGCTGGCAAAAATAGCGGCACTTTGCATGGTTGGCAAGACCTTGCAGGAACAAGCTGTGACCGAAGAACTGGTTCCGAGCTATTACTCAGTAAAAGAAGCCGTTTTCCCGTTTATAAAATTCCCTGGT
>JALVFC010000404.1 GCA_027030285.1 Thiotrichaceae bacterium
CGTTGTTAATCCAACAGATTGTAATTATAATTATGAACAAATTAAAGCCTTGCTTGCTGAGTTTAAGGAACAAATATCATTAAATAAAAAAACTAGTGAAGGAAGCCCATGTGATTTTACTCCTGATAGAGTTGACTTAGAACCACCCGGATCATCTCCAACAATAAGATATTCTTACAACCCTAATAGCAATGGAATTTTTTCTCTAAATGAACACGAGAGCGATAGGCCCCTGGTTTTTGAAATAACAGGAAACATTGCGGAATTTTCGTTCCGTAAAAATGACTATCTACTCGATGCTACACTTAAAAGTCTTGAACCATTTTGCGAAATTTCATATGATGTAGAGTACTATATTAAAAAATGTGGGCTCAGCGGCATCACGATAATCCCCGGCGAAGCGGAAAAAGTTGACGGTGAATGGAAGCTAAAGGAAAAAATAAAGATAACGAAAGACACTGAAAAAAAATACGAACCCAATGTTTGATCAGTTTAAAGGGTATTCTTTTGAGAGGAAAAAATTAGGGGCTGCCATTTTGATCGTGCTGCTACTGGTTGGAGCTGTATGGTTTTTTCGGGCCTCGAAGGGTGAAGATAAGGTGAAAATACAAGGGATTGCTTCATCTGATCAGCAAGCAATGCGCAATGCGAAAATGAAAGTCAAAAATCTTGAGTTACAGCTCAAAAACTTTACAGAGGGCAAGGATTCATATAGCCGGCTTGATTATATGTTTCTTTGTGACCCGGCGACGGTAGTGATCAATGGGAAATTTAGGGGCAGTGGCTTTCAAGTGCTGGAAAAGCAGAAGTGCAAGGAAGTGTTTCCTACCAAGATAATATTTCAAGAAGAGTACAATGGAAGAGTATGTATGAAAACAGTACACTTGTGGTGTAAGTGACATGTCAAGAAAAAATCGAGGAATACTACTAGTTTGTTTTCTGCTGTTTCTTGCCGCGGAGGCATTGGGCCAAATAGGTATGCCCAATGCGATTGCACTGGCAGATACGCTTAATCAATTGTTTGCTAATTCAATGAGAGACCGACGGAATGCTGTGCGGGACAGTGCGAGTTTTATGCGTCTGTTTGATTCGGATGCACAAAATATGCTTTATTTTCTTCAAGAGGAAGGGGGGACTTGTGATGCTGTCGATTTTTGGAATATGTCTAACACCACTGCCTCTGTACTGAGTGTTAAATCAGCTAAGGAGTTTGCGAGTTTATGTCAAACTAGGGACAGCTCTATTTTTTTAATAATGCCCGTATCTGTACAGTATAAAATTTATGAAGGGAATATTGCAAAAACCCGTGATAAGAATTTGTATTTTAAATATGTTTATAAGGGACACAATGGTAAGATTGTCTGTAAAATCGGTGATATTCAAAAAGATACTACGGTACTTGGAGGCTGTAAGAATAAAATTGGATATGAAATATATGAGCAGTGGGCCCGGTTTGTATTAGATACGGTATCCCCGGCTTCTTCTGATACTATAAATCCTCTGGATACTGTTCCGCGAGACACAGCTTCTGTAAATCCTGTGGTGACATCTCCTTCTGATAGCTCCCGGGTGAAGTCCTGTCCTCCAACATTTCAAAGGGAGTATGTTAAATGCCAACAAGAGTCGCAAACGAAAGATAGTATAATAAAAATATTGATTAGAGATACAATATGGTTACGTGATACGATAAGGGTTATGGCTGACACGCTTATGGCTCTTCAAAAATATAAGGCCTGTTTGGACTCACTTGAGCATGTACGTAAAACTCGGAAGGCCGATGCACGAAAACATATTGAGAAGGCGAATAATGCTTATTTATTCTTTAGGCGAAATCTACTAGATACTGCATCCAATAATGAAAAGCTTGAGAGAATGCTGATTGATACACTGCGTTTTTGTTTTAGCGAATATTACAAATATTCCGGCTATTCTGGCTCTGGAGTGTTTGAATGCAATGGAATGAAATTTAATATAAAGGATAATTATTTGACCCCGAAAGAAAATATTTTTTACGCAGAAATGCTAGTTAAGTACAAAAACTACAGAGTCAATAGAGGGCGAAAAAGTCGAGTGTCAGCCTCTGCAGATTTGCTAGGGCTAATTTCTGGGGAAGATAAATTAACTGAGGCTAATTCAATTATATTATG
>JALVFC010000405.1 GCA_027030285.1 Thiotrichaceae bacterium
GACTTGGTTAGCAAATGATCCTTAATCACCTTACGGCAAATCTTGGAAATCTCACGATCCAGATTTCGCACACCAGCCTCTCGGGTGTAATGGCGGATGATGGCTAATATTGCACCATCACTGATACTTAATTCGCCTTTTTTGACACCGTTATTTTCAAACTGTTTAGGAACCAGATAGTTTTTAGCTATATTTAACTTCTCATCTTCGGTATAGCCAGGAATTCGGATAACTTCCATTCTGTCCAGCAGAGGACCTGGAATATTCATACTGTTTGCCGTAGCCACAAACATGACATCAGACAAATCAAAGTCCACTTCCAGGTAGTGATCAGCAAAGGTACTGTTTTGCTCCGGATCCAGGACTTCAAGCATTGCGGATGAAGGGTCGCCACGAAAATCTGTTGACATCTTGTCTATTTCATCGAGTAAAAACAGTGGATTACGTGTTTTTATGCGAGACAGATTCTGAATGATTTTACCGGGCAATGCACCTATATAAGTGCGACGATGACCACGAATCTCAGCCTCATCTCTCACGCCACCCAACGCCATACGGGTATACTTTCTGCCAGTAGCACGGGCTATCGACTGACCCAACGAGGTCTTACCAACTCCTGGAGGTCCAACTAGGCAGAGAATGGGACCTTTTAAAGCTTTGACACGCTGTTGGACAGCAAGATACTCAAGAATTCTCTCCTTGATTTCCTCCAGACCATAATGATCTTCATCCAGTACTTTTTTAGCTTTTTCGAGATCATGAGAAACACGTGATTTTTTCTTCCATGGAGCCTTTGTAAGCCAATCAATATAATTTCTGGCGACCGTAGCCTCAGCTGACATGGGTGACATCATTTTCAGCTTATTGAGCTCAGCAGTGGCTTTCTCCTTTGCCTCCTTGCTCATGCCAGACTTTTTGATTTTTTCTTCGAACTCATCAATTTCATTCGAAGGGGCTTCATCAATATCCCCGAGCTCTTTCTGAATAGCCTTCATCTGCTCATTCAGATAGTACTCGCGCTGGCTTTTTTCCATCTGGGTTTTTACATGACCACGTATACGACGTTCCACCTTTAGCAAGTCTATTTCACTTTCCACCAACTCTATTAGATGAATCAGGCGAGTCTCAATATCCGGAATCTCCAGAATAATCTGCTTGTCAGTAACCTTCAGTGATAAATGCGCAGCAATGGTATCTGCCAGGCGAACAGGATCATCAATCCCCGACAGGGAAGTGAGAATTTCAGGTGGGATTTTTTTATTAAGCTTGACGTATTTTTCAAACAGCGAAACCAGGGTGCGCTCATAAACATCTATTTTACGAGCATCAAAAGATTCATTTTCTTCCAGGGGAATCGTGTCAGCAGTGTAGTAGTCATCGCGTGCATTCAGCGCAACCAGCTCAACACGTTGAGCACCCTCCACCAAAACCTTCAACGTGCCATCAGGGAGTTTTAATAACTGTAAAATAGATGCCAGCGTACCAACATCATAGAGATCATCAAAACCTGGATCATCAACATCGGCATTCTTCTGCGTAACAAGCAGAATCTGCTTGTTGTCTTCCATTGCTACATCAAGCGCACGGATAGACTTTGAGCGTCCAACAAACAACGGTATCACCATGTCCGGATAAACCACAACATCCCGTAATGTAAGCACAGGCACATCGTTTAATTGATCGGGGATATCTTCAATGGATTCCGTCATTTTAACCTCTTTAAGAATTTGCTAATACTGGTTTGTGAGGGTTTTGCCCTTTAAGCTCCATACTATAGGGGCAAGATAAAAGATTACAAGTGGATCTGGAGCTCCCGACCACCCCAGGATAAAAATATCCAGGGGAGTAAGTTTATTATAAGTCGTTTTGATTTACTGGTTCTCAAAGCGTTCCCCCTAATAAGCCAGCTTAAGCAATTGGACTTTGTTAGGGACTCGTTAAAGTGTAATTATTGTACATTTCATACTATGAAGCAGCATTGACAGCTTGCGCATCACGGTTATCGTAAATAAGGTATGGCTGAACTTCACCATTAACCACAGCCTCATCAATTACAACTTTAGATACATCTTCCTCTGCGGGAAGGTCATACATCGTATCCAGCAGAATACTTTCCATAATTGTTCTGAGACCACGAGCACCTGT
>JALVFC010000406.1 GCA_027030285.1 Thiotrichaceae bacterium
GCATCAGCCAGGCGATCCAGCTGCTTCTCGCGTTCCTGGTTGATATCAAAAGGCTGTGCTGTCTTCATTCCTGCCCAGTCCAATAATGCACTGAATGCTTGACGGTTATCGAACAGACCATGCAAATAGGTTGCCAGTATTTGATGATCATCCGAAATGGCGCCATCCGTTTTATCATCGAGCAAAACCGTGGGATTTCGCATGGCTGGCCCCTCACTGACTCCAGCGTGGATTTCATAGCCTGTCACTGGAATATGGGGTGCAAACGCCAGCTTCCCCGTGGTATTCACCAGTGCTTTTTCTGGCTGGAGCGTCGTTTCCAGGTCAAGCAAACCCAAACCTTTGTGGCTCTGTGGCTTGCCTTCGATTCCTTGTGGATCATGGATGTGCTTACCCAGCATTTGCAGCCCTCCACAAATGCCGATGACTTTCCCGCCATAGCGCAGGTGTTTTTGGATTGCTTGCTGCCAGCCTTGAGCCTTTAGCCAGTGCAAATCAAACCCGACATTTTTTGAACCCGGCAGAATCATTAAATCAGCCGGCGGAATCGCTTCCAGATGTGATACATAGCGCAAGTCAATATCTGGATGTAAACGCAAGGGATCGAAGTCTGTGTGATTACTGATATGGGGTAAACGCGGGATAATCACCCTGAATTGATCATGTGCAGACTGGCTGACCTGTGAGTCAGCAACGGCATCTTCCGCATCCAGATGCAACCCGTGCAACATGGGAATCACGCCAAGTACTGGCTTCCCTGTTCGTTCCTCCAGCCATTCCAGACCATCTTGCAGCAAGGCAATATCACCTCGAAAACGATTGATCACAAAGCCTTTGACCAGTGCCTGCTCCTCTTTTGATAATAACGCCAGGGTTCCTACCAGATGTGCGAACACACCGCCCTTGTCGATATCCGCAATAATAATGACCGGACAACCGGCACGAAGTGCAAAGCCCATGTTGGCAATATCACCCTGACGCAAATTGATTTCAGCGGGGCTTCCTGCACCTTCAATCAAAATAAAAGGGTATTGTTTTGCGAGTTTGCCAAAAGAATCAAAAACCGCCCTGGCGGCTTGAGGCTTGTAATCATGGTAGGCAAGCGCTTCAATATTGCCAATCGAATGCCCCTGAATAATGACCTGCGCCCCCGTATCGGTATTCGGCTTTAGCAGAACTGGATTCATATGCACCGAGGAAGGAATCCCGGCCGCTTGCGCCTGAAGCGTCTGGGAACGGCCAATTTCACCACCATCTGCCGTCACAGCACTGTTTAGCGCCATATTTTGTGGCTTGAAAGGCGCAACCGACAAGCCGCGCCGCCTGAAAACACGGCACAAGCCCGCCACCAGAATACTTTTGCCAGCATCCGAGGTGGTGCCCTGTACCATGAGTGAAGGCATTGATACTTAACTGACGGCTTGTTAGTCGCTGAACAGAAAAATATTAGCCAGCAATGTGCTGACCATGGCTGGCATATTTACCCAGACGACCAACGGCAAAATGTATCAAGGCAGCAATCGCCAGATAGATCATGGTTGTTTGCATAAACATGGGCATATAACGTGCCAGGCGACCAGCAAACTCCGTCATATTGACATCGGCGAAGCGCCCAGAGAACCAGTAAAAACCGCCACTTGAGATAACATCACAAGCGAATGTGCCAACCACTGCCGCAACTACAAAATAGGCAAGACCACGCAGGCTCTCGCTATAGTGCCCGGCAAACCAGCGTCCGGCAAACCACAACGAGGCATAGGCAGGAATCAAAAAAGGATACGAAGCCGTAAAGCAAAAACTTTCGCCTCCTTTGGACTCAATCACCAGCAGATCAACCGCAAAAGCGACCAGCCAGAAAACAGGAAAGCCCAAAACACTTCGCACATAAAAACCAAGCAAAAAGAAAACAGCCCAGGACGCATCCTGAATATGACTCAGCCAGATATGGCTTCGTGTAACAATCATGATAAACAGCAAAATCCCCCCCACCAGCCATTGCTGCTTGTTAGTTAGTGAGAATAAAGAGGTTGATGAGGTCATAATACACTCCTGTGACTTAAATAAAATGCCCGAAAAAACGGGAAAGACGCAATATGCAGAGCCAATTCAATCGCATGTCGGAAGACGCTGAAGCTTTTC
>JALVFC010000407.1 GCA_027030285.1 Thiotrichaceae bacterium
TGAACTGCGTAATGTTAAGGATCCAAGGGTTTTTGAATTTGTTGATTTTATGACTCTGGATGATGGGGAACGTCCATTACTTACCTTGCTGGAATATTTACAGGGACAGCGTGAACACCATGAATTGGTGAGAACATTTTATCTTAAAAATAACAGGGTAGCTTATTGCGATAACCAGTCACTTGCTGACTTTAAACATAAAGATACAGGGATGCCTACATATGATGGGCTGCCATTAGACAGCTATTTGTCATTGTGTGAAATGCTTAATCCTATGCACAGAATATGGAGTGATGGGCGCTGGAACAAGCTGACGGTTGCTCATGGCTGTTACTGGAGCAAATGCAGCTTTTGTGATCTGAGCCTGGATTATATTGGGCGATATGATGAGGCGGGGGTAGATATTCTGGTGGAGCGTATTGAACGGATGATCGATGAAACTGGTCAGAGTGGCTTTCATTTTGTCGATGAGGCAGCACCGCCTAAGGTTTTGTTTGCTCTTGCCAGAAAATTAATTGAGAAAAATCTGACCATCAGCTGGTGGGGTAATATTCGTTTTGAAAAAACGTTTACGCCTGAACGCTGCCAGTTGCTGGCTGATTCCGGGTGTGTCGCAATTAGTGGTGGACTGGAGGTTGCCTCGGATCGTCTGCTGTCTCTCATGCAAAAAGGTGTTTCGGTGAAGCAGGTTGCCCGTGTAACTAAGGCGTTTACAGATGCAGGGATTCTGGTGCATGCCTACTTGATGTACGGCTTTCCCAGTCAAACAGAAGAGGAAACGCTGGAATCATTGGAGTATGTACGGCAGCTCATGTTGAATAACTGTTTTCAGTCTGCTTATTGGCACCGCTTTAGCGCAACAGCGCATAGTCCGGTAGGGATGCAACCGGAAAAATTTGGGGTTAGTTTGCATCTGCCTGGAAAAATATTGTTTGCCAATAATGATTTACGCTTTACAGATGCTGTTGAGACAGATCATGAGATGCTGGGCAGGGGGCTAAAGAAAGCATTGTATAATTATATGCACGGCATTGGCTTCGATGAGCCACTTAGCTTCTGGTTTGAAGATAAAGTGACATTGCCGAAAGTTGCGCCCAGTTATATACGGAGTATCTTGTCACCTGGTCACCAGAAGGGATAAAAAAAGCCCCATGTTAAGGTGGGGCTTTCCAATAAGACCTTATGTCCTTAACACTAGGGGCTAAGAGGTTGATTGTCAGAGCTGTTAGCATTTGCAATAGCTGCTGCTGCCCCTATTGCAACGGCGCCGAGAATTAGCTTGGTTGTAGCGACTTTACTGGCAAGTGCAGCCTTACAGTTAGTACAGGGCAGGTTTGCAGTATTTGGATCAATTCTTGCTACTTTACCCGCAGTAGCACCAGCATCATCGAGCATAACAACACATTTTCCTGATGTAATATCAAGGTAATGTTTTGCTGGTATAGTAGTATTTTTGCAACTTCCAGAAGCGATGGTTACACTGCCTTTTTGCACGGCAATACGATCCCCGTCTTTTAAAGCTGAAGTGGCTGTAAGTGTATGTCCATTTAGAGTAGCAGCTGTACCCTTGGCTAATATAATATCGGCCGCGTCGGCTGTAACAGAGATTGCTAAGAGCAAACAAGCTGCCAATAGCGAGGTTTTCCTTTCCTGTTTCATAATTATGTCCCCTATTGTGTGAGTTTAAGTGATTTATTGTTAATTTATTACGCTAACGATAGCACAATCATTGGATGATATTAGAACACAGAATGTGCATGAATATCAAGGTGTTTATAATTTCATGGTGAGTTTCCCTGTTTGGATGATTTATTTTCATAAGAATTGTATTAATTTTTATTCGCTGTATTTAAGCATAAAAGATCATCAAACAGCAAGGGTTTTTAGGGTGAAAGGTCTCATTGGTTAGCGTATTTCTAGTCACGTTTTTGACATGTAGGCGGAGTATGTGTTGAGTAGGAGGCTTTTTATGTGTCACTATTCGATGTAATAAACAGTGGTGTCAGTAAGCTATTGATTCTTAATATAATGTAAATACATCCCTGTAAGCTCTACGGTAGCATCCTGCTACCGAAGCCCTAACTCACCGCTTACATACAATTATGCTAAGCAGTTACGTTTATGCTTTCTGAAATAAGTCGTTTAGGTTGCAGCTTCTGATTGTCATTGGTGATACCAACACCCAGAAACTGATGTTGCTGGTTGTAGATGCGTATGAACGCGGTGGTGGGGAGTTTGATGGCTATAGGGCGTCCATAAAAAAGATCCTTGCACTGGTTGTTATTCAGAACAATCTGGGGGAGTTCTTGCAAGCCTGCGTCTATAGGTAGTAGCAGATTGTCGCGATGTGCTTGATCCATATGTTGCAGTGATTCAAGTGTGTGCATGGTTTGTTTTGCAAAAGGTGAAACCTGGTTGCGATGCAAACAGGAGACATGTGCGCCACAGCCAAGTTCTTGCCCGATATCTTCTACTAGAGTGCGGATATAGGTTCCCTTTGAGCACTCTACTTCAAGTTTAAGTGTGCTATTGGTGTGAGTGATCAAGGTCAGTTGATGAATATTGACTTTTCTGCTTTTGCGCTTTATTTCGATTCCCTGTCTGGCAAGTTCATAAAGCGGTTTTCCTTGATGTTTTAGTGCAGAAAACATGGGGGGAACCTGCTCTATACTGCCTCTGAATTTATTTAAGGTGGCTTCAATAAGCTCTTTCTCAAGAGCAGGAGGTGTTTCCCGTTTAAGAATTTCCCCTTCGGAATCACCTGTTGTTGTCGTAATACCAAGCGTTGCAGTTGTGGTATAGCGTTTGTCGGCGTTTAGCAGGAAGGATGAAAATTTTGTTGCTTCACCAAAACAAATGGGTAGCATGCCAGAGGCTAGAGGATCCAGGCTGCCAGTGTGTCCTGCTTTTTGTGCCTGGAATAAGTGTTTTACCTGCTGCAGAGCATGATTCGAGCTAATACCAGCAGGTTTATTCAGTAGTAGGATGCCGTTAACAGGGAGACCTTTTTTCTTTTTGCGGCGAGCCATAGGTTATGATTTAGAGTTCGGGTTGGTTTTGTCACTGTTAATCGCCTTATCAATCAGGTTACTTAGCTCGTTAGCCCTGATTTCAGTATCATCGTAAAAAAACTTTAGTTCAGGAGTGGTTCGCAAGCTAAGATTTCGTGCCAGTTGGCTGCGCAGGAAACCAGCAGCTCTATTTAAGCCTGTTTCTGCTTCTTTCGCTTTGTCTTGCTGAAGGGTGTCAAAATAAATTTTGGCGAATTTCAGATCCCTGCTGACTTGAACATCCAGCAAGGACACCAGACCAACTCTGGGATCCTTAACCTCATCACGAATTAGCTGAGCAAGTTCACGCTTTATTTGCTCGGCAATTCGATCTGTTCGAGAGTAATCAAAGGGCATTTATATTACCTACTAAACGTATTGGTATTAACCGTCGATGGTTCTGGCAACTTCTGTGCGTCTGAAGCACTCAATCTGATCGCCAGGCTGGACATCATTATAATCTTTTATGGCTATACCACACTCGGTACCTGTGCGAACTTCTTTTACGTCATCTTTGTGGCGACGCAGAGATTCAAGCTCACCTTCGAAAATTACTACATTTTCACGAAGCACGCGAATAGGCAAACCCTTCTCTACATGACCATCGACAACCAGGCAACCGGCTACAGCTCCCATGGCTGAAGAGCGGAAAACATCCTTAACTTCTGCGATACCCACAAATTCTTCTCGTAACTCAGGTGCTAGCAGACCGCCCATGGCATCTTTAACATCATCAATGGCTTCATAAATAATACTGTAATAGCGTATTTCTATACCGCTTTCTGAAGCATGGCGTTTGGCAGCCGAATCAGCACGCACATTAAAGGCAATCATAATGGCATTGGAAGCCTGAGCCAGTGATACATCGCCTTCATTAATGCCGCCGACACCTGATGAAATAATATTTACCTTGACTTCATCGGTGGACAGCTTGGTAAGAGCATCTTTTAGTGCTTCTACACTGCCATGCACGTCCGCTTTAATAATCAGGTTTACCTGTTGTACCTGGTTGCCAGTGCCCATATTGGCAAACAGTGCTTCCAGTTTGGCTGCCTGTTGTGAGGTGAGGCGAGATTCGCGCTCCTTATTGCGTCGTAAAGTGGCGACTTCACGAGCCTTACGCTCGTTGGCAACAACAATCATTTCAGAGCCGGCAGCAGGTGCGCCGGATAATCCCAGTATGGAGACAGGTACTGATGGACCTGCGCTTTCTACCGTTTGCCCAAGGTCGTCGATCATGGCACGAACACGCCCGTATTCCTGGCCGCAAAGTACCATGTCTCCCTTGCGCAGTGTTCCTTTCTGGACGAGTACAGTGGCCACAGCGCCGCGACCTTTTTCGATGCTAGCCTCAATAACAACCCCCATAGCAGTGCCTTCAACAGGTGCTTGCAAATCCTGGATTTCTGCAATGAGCAGAATAGCATCCAGTAGATCATCAATTCCCTGTCCAGTGATTGCTGAAACTTCAACGAAGATATCATCACCACCCCATTCTTCTGGTATTACCTCAAGGGCACTCAGGTCACTTTTCACCCGTTCGGGGTCTGCATTTTCCTTGTCGATCTTATTAATGGCGATAATAAGAGGCACGCCAGCAGCACGGGTATGCTCAATTGCTTCTTTTGTCTGTGGCATTACGCTGTCATCAGCAGCGACTACAACAATAGCTACATCAGTTGCCTGTGCTCCGCGAGCACGCATGGCCGTGAAGGCTGCATGTCCTGGTGTGTCCAGAAAAGAGATGGTGCCGTTTGGAGTTGTTACGCGATAAGCACCGATATGTTGCGTAATCCCACCAGCCTCACCAGCAGCAACGCGGCTATTGCGAATATAATCAAGTAAGGAGGTTTTGCCGTGATCTACATGTCCCATGATGGTTACAACAGGGGGGCGAGGCAATGTTTCATAATTGGAATCATCCTCTATTAGAGAGGCCAGGATTTCTTCATCAGCTTCTTTGGTTGTGATTGGTATAGCGGTGTGTCCCAGCTCTTCGGTAACCAGAATGGCAGTATCCTGATCCAGGGTCTGGTTAATCGTTGCCATGACTCCCATGGACATCATCTGTTTGATGACATCGGTGGTTGAGACACTGAGTTTTTTTGCCAGCTCTGAAAGTACGATGGTTTCGGGGATTTTTACTTCCCTGATAACTGGTGCTGTCGGTTTTTCAAAACCGTGCTTGGTCTCACGCTCAATGGTGACCTGACGTGGTTGTTGTTTGCCTCTGCCTTTTTTACGACGGCGGCTCATGCTGCCTTTTTCCATATGCAGCTGATTTGGGTTGTTCCTTCCCTGGAAAGGCTTTTTCTTTTTGCTTTTAGTTGGTGTTTCTTTTGCAGCTTCAGCTGTAGGTGCTGCGGTAGTGGGTTTGATTTTTCTTCCAGGACGTTTTTTTAATAAGGCTGCTGCTTCTTCCTTAGTCGCACTTCTCCCTGATTCTTTGAATTTACGAGCTGCCTCAAAAAAGTTAATATCTTTCTTAATATCTGTTTTTTCAGTGGTTTCAATTGGGTCTGGTGCTGTAGTGCTTTGTGCGTCCTGTGGCTCTTGTTCCTGAACTGGCTGGCGTGCTTCCTCTTGAGGTGCCACCTTGGTTTCTGCTGATATTTCTTCGGGTGGTGTGCTGGTCTGTTCTTCTTCAGCCTTAGCTTCTGCTTCTTTTTTTGCTTGTTTAGCTAGTTCTGCTGCTCGTTTACTGGCCTCAAGAGCTTTACGTTCCGCTGCGAGCTTGTTGGACAACTCTTCAGTCTTGTTGGTGGGTATTGAAGCTGGAGGCGGGGTGGTAGCGGTTTTTCGTGCACTACGCTTTTTCCTGCGAACCTCTACATTCACAGCATTTTTACTATGCGCACCAGTGACTTTGCGTTCGCTTACGCTGCGCCGAGTCATAGAAAGTTTGGGTTTAGCTGTTACACTACTTTGCTGTTGACCTAAACGAATGTGCTCCAGTAGTTTTAGCTTCTGCTCATCAGTAATGGAGTCATCAGGGCTACTGACCTGGATTCCTGCATCCTGTAGTTGCTTTAGCATCACATCGATAGGTGTGCCAACTATCTGGGCCAGCTGTTTTACAATAATTTCTGACATGAGTGTTGTCTCCCACCTTATCCATTTTCAGCTTCAGTCTGAGCTGTTTCTTCATCTTTCCCTGATTCTTCTGCGTCTGCGTCTTTTTCATCGGCAAACCAGGGGGCACGCGCAATCATGATTAACTCACCGGCGCGCTCTTCCGTCATTCCTTCAATATCCAGCAGTTCATCTGTGGCTTGTTCTGCCAGATCTTCCATTGTATAGATGCCTTTTGCCGCCAGCTTGTAAGCCAGTGTATTATCCATGGTTTCCATTTCCAGCAAGTCTTTGGCAGGGCTTCCTGTGTTGCCGGAAATAGCCTGTGTCAATAGTGCATTCTGGGCGCGGGAGCGTAGCTCTGTCGCCAGCTCCTCATTGAACTCTTCAATGGCACAGACATCTTCAAAATCATAAACCAGTTCATCCAGTGAGATAAAGCCTTCATCGACCAGAATACTGGCTATATCTTCATCAATGTCAAGATTTTCAATAAACATGTCAAGCAGCAGATCATGTTCTTTCTGGGTTTCTTCTGCTGCCTGTTCTGCTGACATAATGTCCAGTTGCCAGCCAGTCAGTTCACTGGCAAGACGAACATTTTGCCCACCTTTGCCGATTGCCTGGGAGAGCTGATCTTCTTCCACGCCGATACGCATGGTTTTGCTTTCCTCATCGACGACGATGGAAAGCACTTCAGCAGGCTTCATGGCATTAATAACAAAGGTCGCAATGTCCTCATCCCAGGGGATAATGTCCACACGCTCATCATTGAGTTCATTGGTTACCGTTTGAATTCGCGAGCCACGCATACCTACACAAGCGCCTACGGGATCCAGGTTGGGCATATTGGCACGAACGGCGATTTTGGCGCGTGAACCAGGGTCGCGTGCAGCCGCCATAATGTCTATCATTTCCTGTCCGATTTCAGGCACTTCCAGCTTTAGTAGTTCAATCAGTAATTTGGGGTCGGTGCGGCTAACAATGATTTGTGGGCCACGACCACTATCAATTATTTCTTTCAGGAAACCGCGCATGCGATCGCCAGGGCGTGCCATGTCTTTGGGCAGCATTTCTTCTCTTGGAATGAGTGCTTCAGCGTTGTCACCCATATCAAGTACGATACCACGTCGATCAACGCGCTTGACAGTACCAAGGACTAGTGTGCCAAGGCGGTCACGAAAACCTTCAACAATGCGTTCACGTTCTGCTTGGCGAACTTTTTGCACAATCACCTGCTTGGCAGTTTGTGCAGCGATACGCCCGAATTCTACAGATTCAATGGGCTCCATAATGTAATCACCCACTTCAACATCGTGTCCGGCTTTTTTTGCATAGCTGAGCAGGATTTGCCTTTCGGTAGACTCAAACTCTTCGGACTCGTCATCCAGCACTTCCCATTGACGGAAGGTTTCATATTCACCTGTCTTGCGGTCAATAATGACTTTTACGTCCATTTCCGGATTATTCTTTTTACGAGTAGCAGTTGCCAGGGCAATTTCGACAGCTTCAAAGATGATCTCCCGATCAACGTTTTTTTCGTTCGAGATGGCGTCAACTACATATAATATTTCTTTACTCATAATGTTTACTTTTCCTGGTCACCTGAAGCCACTCAAGCGCTTTTCAAGCGAGAGTGTTCAATGGTGTCAAACGGGATTTCAAAAATTTCGTGGTCAATATCCAGGGTAACCGTTTCCGCAGTGGTTGCCTGAAGTATTCCTTTATAGTTTCTGCGGTTGTTCAGGGGAATACGGGTTTTTATTTTTACGGTATGTCCAATATAAGCTGTGTATTGTTCAGGCGTAAATAACATTCTATCTATACCTGGTGAAGAAATTTCCAGTGTATAGGCAGTGGGAATAGGATCCTCGACATCAAAAACAGCACTAATCTGGTTGCTAACAGTTGCACAGTCATCGACAGTGATGCCGTTTTCAGACTCGATATAAATACGTAGAAAGCCGTTTTCACTATGAGGGCGGTAATCATAACCCCATAGTTCGTAGCCGAGCCCTTCTACAGTTGATCGAATCAAATTGTCCAATATATCTTGTGTCATTTATTAAAAAGGCTTTGTTCCGTAAAGCATCGGTAAATTTTGGGTAATAAAAAAGCCCCGATTAACGGGGCTTTTATAATAGCTTAATAAAAGCAATTACCCTTCTTTAAGATAGACCCAGATTAATTCCGAGGCTTCTTAATAACTCCATCTTCAAGGCAATGGCTTAAAATTTGGTAGCGGGGGCAGGATTTGAACCTGCGACCTTCGGGTTATGAGCCCGACGAGCTTCCG
>JALVFC010000408.1 GCA_027030285.1 Thiotrichaceae bacterium
ATATTGGTGGCATTGAGCTGGAACTCCCTAAACGCTCACTGCCCCGGCAAGCACCTGATTTTAACAACTAACCCCATGTACTTACTTGATACCAATATTCTCTCCGAGCTCATGCGACTGTATCCAAACAGCAATGTGCTGGACTGGGTGGATAATCAATATACTGAAGATTTGTATATTAGCAGTATTACCATTGCCGAAATTTTTTTAGGCATCGCCCTGTTACCAGAAGGAAAACGAAAAAATGCTTTAACACTGGCAGCTAAAGATACGCTAACAGACTTCACTGACAAGCAGTTGGACTTCACTCCAAAAGCCGCTCTGGAATATGCCGATATTGTCGCCACTAGAACCCGATATGGCAGACCAATCAGTATTGAAGATGCTCAGATAGCCGCAATCGCACGAGCAAATAGTGCCAGTGTTGTAACACGCAATGTTGACGACTTTAAAGAGACTGGAGTGGAGATAATTAACCCGTTTAATGCAAGGAATGTGCAACTATTCAGCATAACCGAGTAACTGCTCACATAAAAATGCATAAAAATGGACAGCCATATTGAGGAAACGTTATGGGGGCTATTGAAGCTCTATCATTATTCCTGATCATGTTATCGCTGGCACTGATTCCGGGGGCAAGCGTTGCACTTGTTGTCTCTCGATCAGTAACGCACGGAATTTTAAATGGAATATCTGTATCTCTAGGGATTGTCCTGGGCGATCTCATATTTGTACTTTTAGCTCTATCTGGATTATCCATGATCGCCGAAACAATGGGCTGGCTTTTTTTGAGCATAAAATATATTGGCGCAACATACCTGTTATGGCTTGGTTATACTTTGCTTACTTCTAAACCCAGTGAATCCAGCACAACTATTCCAGTTAAAAATTTAAATCAACGTGGCAGCCTGGTAACGAGTTTCCTTGCCGGGTTTTTTATAACGCTTGGCGATATAAAGGCCATATTCTTTTATGTCAGCCTGTTTCCAACATTTGTAAATCTTCAAGCACTCCTTCCAACTGACGTGCTGATAATAGTATTTGTAACAATAGTTACTGTGGGTGGAGTTAAAACTGTTTACGCCATCTCTGCCAGTAAAATAGCGTCAATGTCTAAAGGATGTCATTTAGAGAGTAAAACTAAAAAGGCGGCAGGCTGTTTCATGATTGGAGCTGGTGGCTATTTAATTGTAAAAGCATAGTAACACTCGGTATGATTATATAAGTTGGACACTACCCCCAGAAGTGAGGGGGACTACGACGTTGGGGTGTTTTCATTTTTCTTCCTCAATATTCCAGTTGGACACCAACTTTACTTGTTACGAGGCTATACCATATGAATGGCTGATCAGGTTAGATACGCATAGTATTCTTGAGAGTGTGTAGTGATGATGTCACCCCTCCTGAAAAGGCATTTGTAGCGGCAGCAGGTGAAATATTGATATTTATGCACAATCATGCAATTCTATGCATACGATATTTAATGAGGAAATCACATGAGAACCACTCTCGATTTACCAGAGGATCTACTAAAAAAAGCAATGGCACTCTCGCAGATAAAAACAAAAACTCAGGTCATCACTGTTGCTTTGCAAGAAATGATAAGAAAGTCTGAAATAGCCAATTTAAAAAAATTTAAAGGTAAAATTGATTTGGATATTGATCTGGATGCTTTACGAGACAGACATTAATCATGGAAGTCCTGGTTGATACATCAGTATGGATTGATTACTTTAGATCTGGTGAAGAATCAGCAAGGCTAGATTATTTAATTGATGAAAATTTAGTTATTACAAATGAGCTAATTCTTGCAGAACTATTGCCTCTTTTAATGATAAGAGGAGAGAAAAGCGTTGTTAATCTCCTGGGGAAAATCAAAAAGAGCCGTTTAATAATCAACTGGGATGAAATTGTTAGCTTTCAAGTAGCATGCCTTAAGTCAGGTTCAAGCGGTATTGGAATACCAGATTTAATTATTGCACAAAATGCAATTCAAAATAATCTACCTGTTTACTCCATAGATAAGCATTTTACATTTATGTATGAAGCAAGCTTTGGACTGAAACGATATCCCTGAGAATTGTATGTAGAGTGGCAATTATTTGAACCTGAACCCGTGACTTCA
>JALVFC010000409.1 GCA_027030285.1 Thiotrichaceae bacterium
CACACAGATATATCGACCCAATAATATCAGCCAATGATGTGCGTCGAGTAAATATTCTTTGGGAACATGACGTAACAGTTTTTTTTCCACTTCCAGAACGTTTTTGCCTTTGGCTATTGCGGTACGGTTGGAGACACGGAAGATATGGGTGTCTACTGCCATGGTCGGCCAGCGAAAGGCGGTATTGAGTACCACATTGGCGGTTTTTCTACCTACACCTGGCAGGGCTTCGAGTGCCTTGCGGTTTTCGGGGACTTCACTGTTATGTTGTTCAATCAGTATTTTACAGGTGGCAATAATATTTTTTGCCTTGTTGTTGTACAGACCAATGGTTTTTATATATTCCTTTAGCCCATCCACGCCAAGCGCATAGATACTTTCTGGGGTATTGGCTACGGCAAATAGTTTTTCGGTGGCTTTATTTACCCCTTTGTCGGTGGACTGGGCGGACAAAATCACTGCAATAAGCAGTTCAAAGGGAGAGGTATAGTTCAGCTCGGTGGTTGGTTCGGGGTTTTCAGCTTTCAGTCGCTTAAAGATTTCGCTGCGTTTTTGTTTATTCATTTGTGTGCCGTTTTATCCTGGTTATCCCTTTTGCTACTCGGTTACCGCTTGCGCCCTGCCCTGCCTGGCTTTTGCCTGGTTACGCTGTGCGAGACGGGCATCAATCCAGTTTTTTAGTGCCAATAATAAGCCCAGTCCAATAAAGGCTCCCGGAGGCAAGGCTGCCAGTAGAAAACCTTTGTAGTCTGCAAACAGGTGCAGCGTTAAACCTCTGGCTGATTCGCCAAACATAAGATGAGCCTGATCCAGCAAGGTACCGTTTGTGAGGATTTCACGCATGCCACCTAATGCCAGTAGTACCAGGGTAAAGCCAGTACCCATCATTAGCGCATCCCAGAATGCCTGTGGTGGGCTGTGTTTGGCAGCGAAAGCTTCGGCACGACCAATAATAATGCAGTTGGTGACAATCAGTGGGATGAAAATACCCAATATATGATGTAGTTCGAAAAAATAGGCATGCATCAGCAGCTCGATGGCAGTCACTATGGCAGCGATAATAATGACAAAAACGGGCAGGCGAATTTCTGGCATGATGAAGTGGCGAACAGCTGAAATGGCTGTACTTGAAATGATCAGTGTCAAAATGGTTGCCAACCCCAGCCCCAGCCCGTTGATGACGTTTGTGGTTACTGCCATGAGTGGGCATAAACCCAGTAGTTGAACTAGACCTGGGTTGTTATTCCAGAGACCGTTCAGGGTGATGGTGCGATAGTTTGTCTGACTCACAGTGGCTTACCTGCTGGTTGGTTAAAGATGGATGTCAGGTTGTCACCCTGACTGCACCACACCAGTACATCGCGGACTGCTCCAACGACGGCGCGGGGTGTAATGGTCGCACCAGTAAACTGGTCAAAATAACCTGCGTCTTTTTTGACCCGCCAGTGTGACAGGTCTGGATGTTGTAGACTGGTGTTGTTAAAGCTCAATATCCAGGGGCTTTTTTGCAACTCTATTTTATCACCCAGCCCAGGGGTTTCATTGTGCTGCACAATGCGTACACCACTGACAGTTTTATTCATGCGAATTCCGACTACTATACGGATTGAGCCCTGATAGCCCTTATCCGTGGTGGTGACAAATATAGCGGCACTGGGGTTACCATTTTTGCGGGCTCTATAAACCGTTACTGGCTGGCTACTGTGGAATAACTTGCCGGGTAATACGATGCTGTCAGTGAGCAGCTCATTGTCATGGCTACCTTTATCAACGACTTGCATGAGCTGTTGCATCAATGCCTCACGTTCATTGTCGGTGATACGCTGCTGTGTTTGCTGATTTATAAGATCCAGCAGCAGAACCCCAAGAAATGCAAATGTAGCTAACAGGAGTGCGGGTTTGAAGATTTGTTTGATGATTTGGATGTTCATTTCTGCAAAACTGCCTTAGCCCTCTGCATTTTCGCCGAGTACTTTGGGGCGCGTGTAATAATCAATGAGTGGCACTGCCATATTCATAATCAATACGGCAAAGGCAACGCCATCCGGGTAGCCACTGCCCCATACGCGGATCAGGTAAATAAAGAAAGCGATACTGGCTGCATAGATGATTTTTCCCAGTGGCG
>JALVFC010000410.1 GCA_027030285.1 Thiotrichaceae bacterium
AAAATTTTAATCAATATATAGTGGTCATTGTGCTAAAAGAACACTATATGTTGTTTCTGTGTTTTTTAAAAGCTAGTTCTCGGACAGCCTCCTAGGAGCTTGTACAGAGACTCTAAGCAGTAGCTAACTGCCTTTCAGGTGTTTGCTGACTAGACTCATCTTCTGTTGTGACGTTATAAAGCCTGTCCAGGATATCCAGAAACTCATTGCCCACTTCTTCCTGAGAGATTTTTAACAGGGCATGAATACCGTCATGTACGATGTAGACGTAATACAGTCCCCGCGTGGTGGTAATAAGAGGCACACGATTATCGGCAGTACTACTAGCATCAAGGTGACGGCGCAGAGCACGTGATGCAAAAGGTACAAACTCCAGCACCAGGTTTTTTTTATTTAAGCTTAGCAGGCTATACCGGTCATGTTTTTGTATCTCTTTAACAACTTTTCCGTAGCTGCTCAAAAGTTTGGGGGACAGAGGTTTACATAAGCTGTCATCCAGATACATGGGTGGGTTGATATCATTCCAGAATGGGTTGCTTTGGCCTTCTTTTAGTTCTATGTATTCAATGGTCATGATGAGTTCTTTGTTATTGTTAGGAGTTTAATTGGCGAGGTCAGTGACTCCCATACTACCCAAACCATGATGAATCACCAGTTAATACCTTTTAATTAACGACATACGATGCACCTTAAAGAGCCTCTGATTAAAACTCCAGGAGCTTGCCCGAGAATATGAGCCGTAGCGAGGGAAAGCTGATTTGAGCTAGATTTTTCATCAATTTGAGGCGAATAGTTGATTTAACAAGAATTGAGGGGAAATCTAGCCAAATTCAGCTTTTCCGCAGCAGGTTCACTACTCTCGGACAAGCTCCTCAACCTTTACTGCCAGTAGTAGCAACGCCCTTTCCAGCTCGGATGACCAGGGCTGTGCACAGTTCAAACGCAGGCAATGTTGATATTTTTGTGTAGCCGAGAAGATTTGCCCGGGTGCTATGCTGATATTATGTTCAAGCAAGTCATGAGCCAGTTGCAAGGTACCCACATTTTCCGGCAACTCCAGCCATAGCACGAAGCCACCCTGGGGATGGGTGACCCGTGTCCCCTCGGGAAAGTATTTATAGATGGTATTGGTAAACAGACTAATTTGCTGCTCATAGCTTTGTCGTACCTGCCGTAGATGCTTGTCATAATTCCCGTGTTGCAGATAGTCCGCCAAAGCCAGTTGATTGAGTGTTGGAGAGGCAAGGTTGGTAACATATTTCAAGTATTCAGCCTGCTTGTAAAGGCGCTCCGGCAGGATCATCCAGCCGATACGCATGCCTTGCGAAATAGTCTTGGAAAAGGATGAACAATAGATCGTATGCCCCGTTTCAGGGTCATCATAACTGAACAGGCTACGCGGTTGCTCACCGTCAAACATCAAGTCACTGTAAATATCATCTTCAATCAACATCAGCTCGTGTTGCACTGCCAGTTTAACCAGTGCCTGCTTATTCGCATCCGGAATTTTTGCACCCAGCGGATTGCTGGCATTTGGGGACAGCACACAGGCTTTGACAGGCCACTGTTCCACAGCAAGCTTGAGTGCAGCAAGACTGATACCCGTGCATGGGTCAGTGGGAATCTCCAGTGCTTTCATGCCCAAAGCTTCAATCACCTGCAACAGCCCATAGAAAGTGGGAGACTCAATGGCAATAATATCACCAGTTCTGGCAACCGTTTGCAATGCCAGCGAGATAGCTTCCTGACAACCATTGGTAATGAGGATGGCATCACTGGGAACATCACAACCAACGCGATACATGCGCCGCCGTATTTGCTCTCGCAAGGCGGGTAAACCAGGCGGGAAAGCGTAGTCAGCACTTTGCTGAATTTGCTGACGCACCATCTTCGCAAGACTTTTCTGAAAGCCACGAACAGGCATAAAACTCACATCAGGAACTGCTGCTCCCAGATGAATAAAGTGTGCTTGATTCGCCAACTGCGCAAGCTGTAAGACCAGTGCCTGACCAGTAACCGGAGCAGGCTTGAGCTCAGGCTGCGAGGTCATGGGTTGTTGCGGCTTTTTCCAGGGGTGCTGTGTCACATAGTAGCCAGAACGGGGGCGGGCTTCGAGCAAGCCC
>JALVFC010000411.1 GCA_027030285.1 Thiotrichaceae bacterium
AAGCCGCGATGACATTTCATGCAACTCTAATAACAACTCTATTGCAGTTTGACTATTTTCTTCCGATGGATTAGAAATATAGTAATCAAACCGATCAAACATTTGTTCAAGCCGCATAAACAGACGAATTTTTTCATTGAGCGGTTGTTCATAGATAATCATAATTACCCAAGCTTCCTGTTACTATTTGTTGTTTTGTTATCAATTCCTGAATCTTTAAATCATAGAGTGATACAAAAAACGCATCATATACCAGAATCTATAATACGGTTATTTATTATGCATCATTGCGAAGATAAAGCAGCTTATCCTGGTATGAAACGGCACCACGCAACCCCACCCCAACCCTACAAGTTACTATTCCAGTCTCAGAGTGACTCCTGGAGGGAAAATATTTTATGTAAGGCCTCTACCTGATGTGTGAGTGCCTCAACTGAGCCGGTATTATCCAATGTTTCAGTAGCAATTTCCAGACGTTCTTTTCGTCCTGTTTGCTTATGCATAATCGCTCTGACAGCCTGCTCATCCATATTGTCACGTTGCGATGCCCTTTCTATTTGCTGCTGTTCATCGCAATCCACCACAACCACCTCGTCGAACAGATCCTGATATCCTTTTTCTACCAGCAAGGGCACATCAACAATAATATAGGAAGGGGGTGATAATTTGCACTGGTACTGAAGCATTTGTTCCACAACCTCCTGACGAATAGCGGGATGTAAGATAGACTCTAGCTGTTCCAGCTGGTGATTATCTGAAAAAATACTTTCTTTAAGTAGACTGCGGTTTAATTGACCATCCGCCTTAATGAATTGCTTACCCAGCACATCTGAAATCTTCTGTAGTGCGCCCTGCCCGGGTTCTACCAGTTCTCTGGCAATTTGATCAGCATCAATGACCGGCACTCCATACTGCTGAAAGAGCCGCGTAACGGTTGTTTTGCCACAGCCGATACCGCCAGTTAGTCCCACTTTTAGCATACCCACTCTCCTGAACTAGTAGACTCACCATACTCCTTGCGTATTATGCAAACACCCTTATGCGGACACGCTGACCGAATCCAGGGCTGGTGTAACCACTACCGGTGCTAGAGTTCTCGGCAGAACGAAACCAGAATAAAATAAAGATGTCCTGTAACTACTCAGCTTGCACTCGCCTTGTGCGGTTTCTACTTCGCTTCATGGATGTAGGTGAGGAGCGAGAGCAGGACGAGGTAGCCTCGAAAGTGCTCATTATGCTTATAACTGCGCGCTTTCGCCATGAACTCGAACAACCCGAGTCAATCTGTGCAGTTACGGATTACGCTGAATAGTTACGATGTCCTAAACAAAAACAGACTCTTTGCCAAATTTTTTAGTTAATAAATAGTATGCAGTAAGACGTGATTTCTTTTTATCAGCAGCCATTTTTTTACAAATTTCCGCAACTGCTGCATCAAGTTCACTATCACTTAAGGTTAAACCAAGCTTTTTTTTCAGGAAGTTATTCTTTACAGTCTCCAGTTCAGATTTGTCTGAACATGCAATACCACTAGCATCCCTGTTATTCATAACCAGCGCATAGTTTTTTGCAAGCACTTCCAGCAGAGCTGTATCAGGTTTACTGTCATAACGCTTGATATCCGCCAGACCTTTATCATAAACATCGCTCATTCTTGTTCTCCTTACAATCAAAAAAATATGAGTAGCAAGCCACCCACTGCTAAACAGTACAACACAAATAGTACAAGATACATGAGATAACAAGTAAAAGCATATTAGTAAAGAAAAAAACGACAAACTCTATAGTAAAGGCTACTTGTGGAGCGGTATTCAATGGGGAGGTTGGCGGTTAGCCTGGCTGAATAACATTAGCAGGATTAAACAAGTCAGAAGCATCCACTAATGCGGACTGACATAAGCACTATTAGCAAATGCTTTTGAACCATACCAAACACGCTGATCACAGTTTCGTGGTATGACCTGGACATGGGCAGCCGGGTCAATTGCCTGACTCCAGGCAAGTGCAGGTATCTCCGCACCCATTGGCTCATCATAGTCTACCCAGAAAACTTTTCGGGTAACTTTCTGACCATTATATTTTGCGTCATAACCTAGATAACGAATATATTCCGTCT
>JALVFC010000412.1 GCA_027030285.1 Thiotrichaceae bacterium
TCCATACCGAGATGATGAGGCTTTCCAAGCTGAGTGTCAGAATAAGGATTGGCAAAAAGAAATTCGAGATGATTTTGCAGGTTGGCTGAACCGACAGCTTAGAGGCAAGGACAGGCAGTTCACCCCTAAAATAGAACATACAAAAAAGTGGAAAAAACTTCTGGAACAACCTTTGCGAGAGCATATTGAACAAATTGAGCAGGAGAGAAAATATCGAGCTGGAGAGATGGTATGAATCAATATCTGTTATTAAACCGTATCAAAATACAGGGAGCTAATGCTGTTGCTGGATTTACTTGGGGATTTCCTGCAATAACACATTTTTTGGGGTATACACACAATTTGTCCCGAAAACTTAGCAATCATGCTGACTTTAATGATATTACCTTGTCAGGCTGTGCTGTGATAGCACATGATCATCAAGTGCATACTTATGGACGTTATAATGAATTAACACAAAGCCGAAATCCTCCATTCCTATATAAAAAGAAAAAAACAGACAGGGATAAAAATATAACAAAAACGCCTTCAATAATGGAAGAAGGCAAAATGGACTTGACCGTATCTTTATTGATTGAATACAAGGGTGAAATAGCAACTCGCAAGGAAGGTTTAATACAGTGGCTTAAAAAAGCTTGTCAACGCCAACGGCTAGCTGGTGGAACTATACTGGATATTGCCGATATTGATTTTTTTACCATTGATGATGAACAAAGCAAGAAACCTTTTCGGTTATTGATTCGTAAATTACTCCCCGGTTTTGTTCTGCTAGATCGTTCAACTTATCTGGAAAAACACTTTCATGAGCTTCAATCCCAAGCCCAAGGTGCAGAACTTTTCGACGCTTGGCTAGATTTTATAGCCCTAAAACAAAAAGCCCGACCAATTTGTGATCTAATTAACAATCATTTGAATAAGCAGGTTGAATCTGACTCTGAGCATTACCAAGACTTGTTAGAACAATGGCAAACACATCTGGAACAGCCGTATAGTCAGACTACTATTCCAGAAGTCATGAAAAAATATTTTGCTTCACTTACTGAAAACAAAGCCAATAAAAGCCTGCTAAACCAATGGAAAAATTACTGTAGCCCTACTGAGAAAACAGATGCAGTCTGGGAGTATATGGATAAACCAGACTTAGGGTTTCTCGTGCCACTGATGGTAGGTTACAAAGCCATTTCCCCAGTTTATTCAAATAGTGAAGTAGCTAATACCCGTGATAATGAAACCGATGTCTGTTTTGTAGAAGCAGTACATAGTATTGGTGAATGGCAAGGTATTCATCGCATAAAGAGTGAACAGGAACTGGCACAGACTTTGTGGCGTTACCACTATGAAAAGAACTGGTATCTATGTAAGCAAGTTAGCGAACCAACCCAAGCAAAAGAAACAGAAACAGAAACAGAAACAGAGGTTATCACTCAGGATTCAGATAATGAGTGGTTTTAATCCAAAATTTAATTACAAAGGAGAAAATTATGAGTAAAAGCAAAATTAAACTACCCAGCATGCTATCTTTCGAGCGTAAACTGGAAACATCAGACGCTCTTATGTATGCCGGAAACTGGGAAGATATAGACAACAAAGAAGCATGGAAGAATCCTATCCTGATTGGTGATCCTCGCACAAATAGAGGCACACAGTCTATGTTTATGAAAGAAGAGAAACGTGCTGATACTATTAAGCCAAATATTGTTGAAGGAGATTATGCAGCTCTGCCTGCAGATAAAGACACACTAAAAGTTAGTTTTTCAATAAGAGTTATTGGTAATTTGGGAGAGCCCTTTGCCTGCAATAAGCCGGATTTTGCCAAGGAGATAAAAAACAAAGTAAGTGTCTTTAAAGATACGAAGGGTATTGGTGAGCTTGCTTTGCGTTATGCCTACAATATCGTCAACGGACGTTTTTTATGGCGAAATCGTGTTGGGGCAGAGGATATAAAAATCAAAGTGACAATCACTGATTCAGAACAAGAAAAAGCACAGGAACTTCCTAAATTTACTGCTTATGACTTTTCATTGAATGATTTTGATAAAAATCGAAATAATGAATATTTGCAAAAAATAGCTGATGTTATTAAAAATGGTCTTATCAGTAGTGAAGAAAATAACTT
>JALVFC010000413.1 GCA_027030285.1 Thiotrichaceae bacterium
ACCACCGTCGCGGCAGGCTCTGGAGGAAAGGTTACAGGCGCGTCAGCAGGACTCCAATGAGGTGATTCAATCCCGTATGCGTGAGGCGACAAAAGAGATTTCCCATTATCGGGAATATGATTACCTGGTGATTAATGATGACTTTGCGCAGGCAGTGGATGAGCTACAGAGTATTTTTATCAGTTCTGGATTGCGCATGGCAAGGCAGGCCATAGCACAGCAGGGGTTGCTGGATGCGCTGTTGGGGTGATTGTATATATTGCGCTCTTCTGCCTTTCCGGATGGCAGAGTCGCAGTTTTGCGGTAACGAGGCAGAGCCTCGTTACCAGAACAGTGCAAGTGGTATTTATTTGTCTTTCAGCAAGTCTCTGATTTCAGTTAGCAAGTCTTCCTGAGAAGGACCAGCCTCTTCTTCTTTTTTGTTGCGTGTGGCGACTTTGATGATAATAAAAATTACCAGCATAATAATGAGAAAGTCGATAAAGCTTTGCACAAAAGCTCCCCACTTCAGCAATAGCGGCTCTGCTCCTTTTTCCCCACCTCCCGTTTCTGCAAGTTTGTATGCCAGATCTGAAAAGTTAGTTCCTCCCAGCAAGTAGCCAATGGGGGGCATAATGACATTCTCAACCAGAGAAGAAACCAGCTTTCCCGAGGCAACACCGATGATAATACCAGTTGCCATGTCAATCAGACTGCTGCCTAATGCAAATTCTTTAAAATCCTTTAGCATTCCCATGCTTGCTCTCCTGTCTAGTAAAAAAAATTATCGTAACAGGGTGGTTTTAGGATTTAAATATATGATATTGATTTGTCAGACAAAAATAATATATAGCCTGATAAGTGGTGTAAAATCCCGTTAGTCCTTATTTTGGTAGAATAACAATTTTGTCCGGATCAATTGCGATGATCTGTTTACCTGTTTCTACAGGGATAAGGCACTTTTTCCCTCCCAGAAAAGTAATTGCCAGCTCTCCTTCGGCAAGCTGTTGCTGCTGTTGTTTAGTGACAAACAGATATTTTATGTTGGTACCAACGACAAAGTTATAACGAATGTCACCTGCCTCTGTATCCAGTGCGTGTTCCTTGATGAGCTTGCCAATTTTTTGCCTGCGTTCCTTTTTTAACTTTGCTGCTTCTTGCTTGCGTCTATTCTCTTCCTGCTTTTCCTTGCGCTCCAGCTGGGCTCGCTGTTGGTAAAACTGGGCAAGGTCAGAGCTTTCTGATTTCTTGTTCTGATTGGTTTTGGGGGCTACTTTTTTGCTCTTAGGGTGGTTGGTTCTTTTTTGATGTGGTTTTTTCTTTTTGTTGCTTGTTGCTTTCTCTATTTGTTCTTCAGTCACCAGACCTGCTTTCAGTAGCTGGTCACGCAGCGAATTAGCCATGAGTTTTTCCTGTGTGGTCATCCAGATGTGCACTTATACCGTTTACCCGTTTTATATGCAACAACAGCATATTTTATGAATTATTGTAACTACTCATCTGTGAAATGATATGACATGGTGGCAAGTTGTTGATGCTATGGAGTTTGGTAGCAGGGAAGTAACCACGGAGCTTACAGGGATGTACTCACAGAGTCCCGAGTTTGTTTTGCTGTACTGTAGCTATGAATTCTCTTGAATAGAGAATGGAATAGGAGCATAATTTATAATAATATTTATCAAATATTTATGATGTGTATCTAATATAAGGGTTTAAGTTATTGGGAAAGAATGATGACACCAAGGGCAATAAGATTTAAGGCGGGCTTGCTTATTCTGGTTATGGGGCTCCCAGTGTGGGGGAGGGCAGCACAGGGTTTATCAAAAGACGAATTTAACTGGCTGATGTCAGAGGCTATTGTTCCTGTGGATATACCTGAAAAACAGGTTCCGAAAAATGCTCAACCTGCTTCATCTCAAGTTGCCAGGGCAGTAAGACCAGCTGTGGCGGTCAGGGCAGCCCCTGCCAGAGTAACTGGCAATGTGAGTAATCAGGGGGGGATGCTAAGGCAGTTGCCCTGGGGTATCAGAAAAGTATTACAAGATAGTAAGGTAAACCCCGGCGGCATGGGAGTATTTGTATTACGCATTGGTGATCGCCAGCCTATGCTGGTATTCAATGAAAATAGGCCGCA
>JALVFC010000414.1 GCA_027030285.1 Thiotrichaceae bacterium
GTGGCGACGTATGGCGTATTTCGGTGACACGATTTCACATGCTTCCCTGTTAGGCGTTTCATTGGGCTTTTTGCTGGGGATCAGTGTCAATGCGGGTATTATTGCTGTGAGTCTTGCAGTGGCATTGCTGATGGTCTGGATGCAGAGCCGACGCAGCTTGAGCAATGACACCTTGCTGGGGATTCTGGCTCATGGCAGCTTGTCTCTTGGGCTGGTGGCGCTGGCATTTGTAGAAGGTGCCAGGGTCGATCTGAATGCCTGGCTGTTTGGTGATATTCTGGCAGTGTCACATCTGGATTTGTGGCTGTTTGCCGGGGTTACGGTGTTTGTACTGGTTGTTCTGTGGGTGATCTGGAAACCCTTGCTATCACTGACCGTGCATGAAGATTTAGCACGGGTCGAAGGGGTAAATGTCACATTGATCAGTACGCTATATACCTTATTGGTTGCGCTGACGATAGCCGTTGGTATGAAAGTGATTGGTGCGTTACTCATCTCATCCATGCTGATTATTCCCGCTGCGGCTGCCAGAAAACTGTCTAAAACACCGGCTGAAATGACTATAATCAGCATGCTCATCGGTACACTTGCTGTACTGCTTGGTTTTGCAGCGTCTTACTGGTGGGATAGCCCGACCGGGCCATCTATTGTCACGATGGCAAGCTTGTTATTTCTGATAATACATCTACTGCCATACAGGGCGGGGGTGTAATTACGCTTATAAAGTAAAGGACTATTATTGATGAATAAAGAGCTGTTTATTATGCGCCATGCCAAATCCGCATGGGATCAAAATGTAGAAGATAAACAACGCCCACTTAAAAAGCGCGGGGTCAATGCAGCCAGGCGCATTGGAGATGGACTCAAACGCCTTGGTTGGATACCGGACAAGATCCTCGTTTCTCCCGCGAAACGTGCTCTGCAGACTTGTGAACTAATTGACCTTGATGCTCCGGTAGAGGAAGATGAGCGAATTTACGCAGCCAGCCTGGATGACTTATTTGCTGTCCTGGCAGATGTCCCCGAAACCATCAACAAGGTCATGTTGATAGGGCACAATCCGGCACTGGAAGATCTGCTGCTTCATCTGACACCCAATGCAGAGCGACAAAAGAATGGTAAGCTGCTAACTACAGCCAATGTGGCGCGTATTGGTGTGCAAGGAAAATGGCACAATCTACAACAAACCAAAGGGCAACTACTCGGCTTGATCAGACCTAAAGAAATGGATGATTAAGGAGGCTCAAGCAGGTCGGGAAAGGAATGCTTTCCGACAATTTGTTGCAAGCCTGTTTTGAAGATAAAAAAATGAATGATTTAGTTTACTCCATTGTACTTAGCATGATGCCGATAGCAGAACTGCGTGGCGGCATACCTTATGCCTTGGCAAATGACATTAACCCGGTGACAGCTTATATCATATGTACCGCTGCCAATGTGCTTGCTTTTCCGATTGTTTATCTGTTTTTCGGGATTTTCCATGACCTGTTTTACAAGATGCCCTGGTATAGCAATCTGTTTGAAAAGCTGGTGCAGCGCACCCGTCAAAAGGTATACGATAATATTGAAAAATGGGGGTTTTGGGGGTTGATGGTCTTTGTCATGATTCCGTTGCCTGTCACAGGCGCTTATACGGGTAGCTTTGCGGCATGGATATTTGGGATTGAGAAAAGGAAAGCTTTTCTTGCCGTCAGCCTGGGAGTGTTAATTTCCGGATTGATCGTGACGGCGGTATTTCTCTCTGGTGCAGAGTTTCTCAAGTTTTTGATCAAAGAGATGTAGTTGCTTACAGTCTATAGACCTGCCAGCCACAAACGTATTTTCATCCCCCATTTACTGGTAAAGCCAATCGTTTTGTATCTTATTTTGCCATGAGGGCCGATATAAAAGGTTGAAGGTGTGGCAAATACACCAAATTTTTTTCCCAGTTCTCCTTCAGGGTCAAGTATTACCGGCCAATGCGTCAGCTTGCGATTTTTCAGGTATGAGTTAACCGCATTGCTGCCCCCCGAGTAGAAGGCAACGGTGAGTATCTGCGTGTCCTTGTCTCTGGCTAAGTCGGAAATACTATCTTCTTCCAGTCTGCATATCGGGCAGGTGGTGCTCCAGAAATGCAATATTAATGGTTTTCCCTGATAGCTGCTTAGTTTCTTTGTTGCACCATCCAGCAACGTGCTTTGAAAATCAGGCGCAACTCCCGCAGCCATATTACGTTGTTGCCAGGTTTGTATCCCCCAAAAAATAACCAGGAAAAACAAGGTGTTTATGAGAATGCGGAATGTTTTTGACTGTTTGAGGCTACCAGGGCTGGATGATCTGGGCATACTGAGACTCCTTGTGTTGTATCAAGACGCTGTTTGAGATGAATGCTACTACAAATCGAATTACCTTAGGAAAGTGCATGAAATCACTTTGACATTACTCCGTTGTCTGCGGGCAGACAAAAAAAGCCACAGCATCCCTGCTGTGGCTTTTTATTTGAACCCTGCCGCCTGCTTGTTTAGTAGCGCGGTGGGTAACTCAGGAGAGACTTACAGAAGCTCGGTCTGCATATGAACTGTTGCAGTTGCGGTATGTCCGTAGCTGTCTGACACTGTGTAGTCAAACTCGATAATACCGCAGTAATCAGGTATTGGAGTAAAACTGATAGTACCATCGGAGTTGATTTTGGCTGTGCCGTATTGCGTATTGCTCACCGAGGTGATTTTCAGCGTGTCGCCATTTGGATCACTGTCATTTTGCAGTACAGAGATCGTTTGGGTCTGCCCAACCTGAACCAGTCCAAGGTAGTCGTCAGTGGCTACTGGGGGCTGATTACTGGCGGCGGTGTTCTCGACGGTGATAGTCAGTTTTGCCTTGCTGGTATGGTCATTGCCATCAGAGATGGTATACCAGAGTACATCCTGACCACTGAAGCCAGGGTTAGGAGTGTACACAATTACACCATTAATAATGCTGGCATGACCGTGTGCAGGTTGATCAATGAATACCAGGCTGAGTGTGTCTCCATCTGCATCGGTATCATTGGATAGGACATCAATGTTTGCAGACTCACCAGTCACTGTAACCTGGTCATCCCTGGCAATAGGGGCTACATTGTTATTGCCACCATTATTACCGCCGTTACTACCTCCATTATTTCCACCGTTGCCGCTTTCCGTAACAGTAACAGTTACCGTTGCTGTTGCGGTATTACCGTTACCATCGGTAATGGTATAGGTGAAGCTGTCTGACCCGGTGAAGTCATTGTCTGGTGTATAAACCAGGTCTCCTTTTGAAATGGCTGCAGAGCCATTTTGTGGCTGGGTGATGCTGCTAATGGTCAGGATATCACCATCAGCATCAGTGTCATTAACCAGTACATCAATGGTAACTGGGGTATTGACAGGGGTGCTGCTGTTGTCGTCCACGGCAACAGGAGTAGTATTGCTGCCACCATTTCCCCCTCCATTATTACCACCACCAGCAGCATTCACTGTCACGGTAACGGTGGCCTGTGATTGAGCGCCGTTACTGTCTGTTACGGTGTAAATAAAGCTGTCTGTACCAGTAAAATCCTGATTCGGGGTAAAGACAATTGCGCCATTTACTATGGAAGCGGTGCCATTGGCAGGCTGGGTGACACTGGTAATGCTTAAGCCATTGCCGATATCGTTAGCTAGTACATCAATAGTCACAGGAGTGTTGACAGTAGTGACTGATGTGTCATTGCCTAGCACCAGGTTGTTTCCATTACCACTATTTCCGCCGGGAGTGCTGCTGCTTCCTGCCGTAGTCTGGTAAGTGCTGACATGGCGATTGTGACGAATGCTGTTATGCAGCCCACGTGTTACCCAGGCTGGTTCGCCCTGAACTATTTCTGTTTTCCAGGTTACGCTCGGCTTGGTTACGCCAGCTTGCTGAACGGTAACATTCTTGTATTGGGTTTTGTAGGCTGTCTTGTAGGCGGTCTTGTAGACTGTCTTATAGCCTTCCTTGCAGCTGGCATCCTGAGTGACATACTCGATATCCACGCGGCGGTTTTTGTAGCGGCTGCCTTTGGTGTTTGGATATTTTGGATGGGTTTCACCCAGGCCACGTGCAACCAGATCTGACTCGGCAAAACCGTGCGCTGCCATATAGCGTTTTACAGCTCTGGCGCGACGTTCTGACAGTGCCTGATTATGCTTTAGGCTACCAATGTCACAGGTGTTGCCAGTGATGCGTATATTGCCTTTGTAACCCGTGCGACGGATTTGTGCGATAACTTCAGCCAGACGCTTTTTAGCAGAAGGTAGCAGTTTTGAGCTGTTAGCCTTGAAGAAAGTATCGCTACCTAACTCAACAGTTGACTTGACCAGCTGGCAAGCTCTCACTTTATAAGCTTTCTTGTACGCCTGTTTGTAAGGAACCTTAATGGCTTTTCTAACAACTTTTGCTGGTACGCTATGACCAGGTACTTCTACACGAACTCTTCTGGCTATGGTGTCGCTTTTGTATACGTCGGCACCGCCAAAGTCGTAGTGGTAGCTCAGGTTGCCACGGGTATCGGTATTGTGCTTTCCATAACCACCGTCATTACGGCTGGCAGCTACATCAAGAGATACGCTATGGGGTGTGCCCTGGAAAAACTTTTCTACACCTGCTGAAACGGTGTATTGGCGGGGTTTGCTTTCACCCACTCCGCGTTCGTCATCCCAGGCATAATCCAGTCCACCACGAATACGCAGATTTGATCCCGGCAGAAAAGTACCAACCTGACCACCAACATTATATTCATAGCCTTTTTCAGACAAGGTTCTGCCATCAGTAGTAGTGCCAATGGTACGTTTGCCAGAAAGTCCTTTGCCAACATAGGCTTCCCAGAAACCTTTATCAATTTCCTGTCCATAACCGACAGTTGCTCGATCGTCGTGCTGGGAGTTTCGGTCATAGGCGCCGAAGATTTTATTGACGCGAAGCGGCCTGCCCTGTGCGTCACGGCTTACCCAGTGGTGATTTAATCTTACACCACCAGCGTTTACACCCGAGTCCTTGCCACCAAAATCAAAACCAACCCAGGCATCACCAGAGGTTGCAGTGTCTTTGGTTTCAGAGAAGATATGGCTGATCTCTGCCGTGCCGTCAAATTCTGTATCAATACCAATACCTACACGGGTTTTGCCACCTACATAGTTTAAGTTGGCATTATTTACTTCGCGATACTGGTCTTCAATTGGGGAAGAGGCTGATTGTCCTGCAGCCATAGCGACACTGGAGCAGAAAAGCAGAGGAAGATAGATGATATGGTGTGTTTTATTATTAGTCATTTTAAGCCTCAGGGATAGAACCTTTATTTGTTTGATTAATTTGAGTCTGAAACGTGTTCGGGTGTCAGGGGTAATTGACACCCAACGTTGTGTTATGGGTATGATAAAATTCAAGTCCTGTTGCAAGAACCTCCAGATGTCAGCAAATCACAACGCCTAATGCCGTTCTTCGCTGAAATTAAGCCACTGAAATAAAAGTTGTGGTGGTTTGGAGACAGAATTCTGTTTTGTGGGAGGGTTTTTGCCTAAAACTCTACTTCTTTGATGTAGATATCATTGCACTGTACTAGTATTGATACTGGAATTGCATTACCCTAGGAGCTTGTCCGAGAATATGAGCCGTAGCGAGGGAAAGCTGATTTGAGCTAGATTTTTCATCAACTTGAGGCGAATAGTTGTTCTATTTAACGAAAATTGAGGGAAAATCTAGCCAAATTCAGCTTTTCCGCAGTAGGCTCACTATTCTCGGACAAGCTCTTTGGAGCCTTTGATTAATTCCACTCAGACTTATCAGTGGGTCCTCAAATCCGGTTGTTATCCAGGATTATTCCCTTCTTATAAGCATGGTCGGGCGTAGTGGCTTATGGTTTGAAAGAGAGGGGCTGTATAGGAGGTACGGGTGAACCAAAGAAAGGCGGCATTTATTATTTGTCACCATTTTCTTCTTTGTTTCAGGATTAGAATAGGATGTATACGATATGATGAAAGTTCTTAATTATTTTCCACTATTTGCATTTATCTTGCTGGGCTATTGGGGGCTGCATATGATTGGCTTTTTCCCAAAAAATGTGAATGTTGTCATCTTCCATCTTGGTTTGCCTTCTGGAGCTGTCTGGAAACCAACCTATGGTGATCTCATAGTTATTTTGGGTATTTTTGTTCTGTTTGTAGAACTTTTCAAATCTACTCGTACTTCTACTACATCTATCATCGACCATATACTGTCAACCTTTGTTCTGGTTGCTTTTCTGGTGTTCTGGTTGATTTATCCCTGGGCAGGTAATTCTTATTTTATGATTCTGACCCTCATGACTTTTCTGGATGTCTTGGCTGGATTTACCATCACCATTTCTGCAGCTAAAAGAGATATCGGAATTGGCTAGCACAGGTGTATATCAAATGAGTTGCAGCGGCTTTACTCTTCTTGAGCAATCTATCAGGTCGAAATCGATTTAGAAGGTATGTTGAAATCTGTATCAGTTTTAAAATCCCGGGGCAATAAATTCGCCTTGAGAATGTAATGAATTTAGAGAACATATTATGAAAAAAGAAATTCGGGTTAGTTTATTAGGTGGCTTGGTCGCGCTATTGACAGGGAGTGTATGGGCTCATGATTGTCAGCCCGGTTTTATTTCGTCAAAAGTTACAGACAATACGTCTGCTTTCAGGATGCCTGTGCTTAAAGTAAATTCAACGGAATTAAGTGAGAGTTTATACAGACCAGTATCTCCTACTCCACCGGTACCCCCGGTTCTTGAAGTGCCAGGTCAATGGCCTCCTCAAATGACTGCGGATGCGGGAAATCAACCGCTGGTGCCTGTCCAGCCAGTATTTCCACCGCTATCTCAACCACAACTCTCCCCCGCCTTAACCTCTTTTCCTCCTCCACCAATGCCTTCCATGCCAGAGGATATGGAACAACCGAAAGCACCAGAATTAATGTCTGATTCTGGCTCGGTCAAGCCGGTTGGCTCTACAGGCACTGGGGTATTTCCAGAGCACCATGCAGAGCAGAAAATGGGGCAGGGAGCATTAATGCCTCCACCACCCATGCCATTGCAGGGAGGGGTATTTCCACCTCCGCCAATGCCGTTGACTAGTGGTGTCATGCCGCCGCCCATGCCAATGAATACCGGAGTGATGCCGTTGCCACCGGTGCCTCTGGCTCCTGCAATGCCAGCAGGAATGCTCCCACCTGGCGCGGTGCCAGTTATGCCAGTTGAATTTTTGGCTTCACCAATGGCTCTGGAAAGTGGTCAGTTTCCACTTCAACAACCTGTGCCACCAGCTTTTTTACCTCCGCCCGCTTTTATCCCTCCGGCGATGCCAGGAGTATTCCCTCTGCCTATGGCTCCTCCTGCTCCCCTTGTGTTTGCACCTATGCCACCTATGCCACCTATGCCGATGCAGGCTCCAGTGCCTGCCATGAAAGTTCCCCAGCCTGCAGCTGCCCCAGTGCAGAATATGACACCATCAGTACCAGAAATGCTGAAACAGCCGCAGGAGGTTCATAAGCCAGCTATGGTTAAACCACCTGTTGCAGTAACTCCTTTGCTGAATACGGCACAGGACGAAAAAAACAAAATACTTGAAGAGCTAAAAGCTCAGCAGGCAAAGTTAATTGCCGATATGAAAGCGGCGACATCGGATGAAGATAAAGATGGTGTGGTAAATATTTCAGATCAGTGTGCTAATACTCCTGAAGGGGTTTTTGTTGATATCCATGGCTGTAAAGCAGATAGCGACAAAGATGGTGTGACTGACAATCTGGATCAGTGTATGGCAACCCCACAGGGTAGCCCAGTTAATGATAAAGGGTGTCCTATTGATTCAGATAAGGATGGTGTTGCTGATATAGAAGACAAGTGTTTGCAAACACCTGAAAATACACGTGTCGATGCCACAGGCTGTGCGCTGGATTCGGATAATGATGGTGTTATAGATTTACGTGATCAATGTCCTGCCTCACCAGCTGGTATACCTGTTGATAACAGGGGCTGTTCTGCTGATCTTGACAATGATGGTGTTATTGATATTCATGATCATTGCCTGGAAACACCGCAAGGTACACTCGTGAATGCTGAAGGCTGTCCGGTAGATAATGACCGGGATGGTGTGGCAGATATACAGGATAAATGCCCGGATTCACCTGAAGGCTCAGCGGTCAATGCAGAAGGTTGTCCGCTGGATAGTGACAAGGATGGTGTTGCAGATGCACAGGATAAATGCCCGGATTCGCCTGAAGGCTCAGCGGTCAATGCCGAAGGTTGTCCAGCAGATAGCGACAACGATGGTGTCGTAGATGCACAGGATAAATGTCCAGATTCACCCGCAGGATCAGCGGTCA